>CAYOJD010000079.1:9506-15913 GCA_964404205.1 uncultured Prolixibacteraceae bacterium | reverse complement strand
GTTGCTGGTACAGTCGGGCAAGCCGGCAGGGGTAGTACGGAGCCACCCCGAAGCCCCGCGGGTATTGATTGCCAACAGTAACCTCGTTCCGGCATGGGCCAACTGGGATCATTTCGAGGAGCTGAAACGGCGCGGGCTGATGATGTATGGCCAAATGACTGCCGGAAGCTGGATTTATATCGGCTCTCAGGGAATATTGCAAGGAACATACGAAACGTTTGCCTCGTGCGGAAGGAAATATTTCAACGGAGATTTGCGCCACAAGCTGCTTGTTTCGGGTGGATTAGGAGGTATGGGCGGTGCACAGCCATTGGCCGCCACGCTGGCCGGAGCCACATTTTTAGGTGTGGATATCGACCCGGAAAGAATTAAGAAAAGGTTGCAATCACGTTATATCGACCATATTTCGTACGAATACGATGAGGCTAAAAAGCTGGTGCTCGAAGCCAAAGCGAAAGGCGAAGCCATCTCGGTGGGTTTGGTGGGCGATATTGGCGATGTATTGGAGCAGTTGCTGAAAGACAATATTATCCCCGAAATCCTGACCGACCAGACCTCGGCACACGATCCGCTTTATGGCTATGTACCTAACGGGATTTCGCTTGAGGAGGCCCTTTTGTTAAGGGAAAGCGACCCTGCAAAGTATAAGGCGATGTCGATGAAGAGTATGGCTCGCCACGTGGGGTTGATGCTCGAGATGCAGCGTCGCGGCAGCGTAACCTTCGACTATGGCAATAATCTTCGCGAGATGGCCCGTCAGGGGGGCGAAGCCAATGCATTTGGGTTTAATGGTTTTATTCCCGAGTTTATCCGTCCGCTCTTCTGCGAAGGCAAAGGGCCGTTTCGTTGGGCCGCATTATCAGGCGACCCTGACGATATCCGGGTCACCGATGAGGCATTGATGGAGGCTTTTCCCGATAACCTGCACATGATTAACTGGCTGAAAAAAGCACAGGAACGGGTGGCCTTTCAGGGGCTTCCGGCCAGAATATGTTGGTTAGGTATGGGCGAACGCGAGAAAGCGGGCTTGATTTTTAACGAATTGGTGCGTACAGGAAAGGTCAAAGCCCCCATTGTGATTGGGCGCGACCATCTCGATTGTGGTTCAGTAGCATCGCCCAATCGTGAAACAGAAAAGATGAAAGATGGCAGCGATGCCGTTTCCGACTGGCCCTTGCTGAACCTGATGGCCAATACGGCCGGCGGGGCCACATGGGTTTCGCTGCACCATGGCGGCGGGGTGGGTATTGGCTATTCGCAACATGCCGGAATGGTGGTGCTGGCCGACGGGACCGACCGGGCAGCCAACTGTATCCGCAGGGTGCTGCACAACGACCCGGCGATGGGAATTTTCCGCCATCACGATGCCGGTTACGACGAGGCCACCGGGCAACTCGATATACACGGACTTCGGTTTTAATAAAGCCTGTACCAATGAGAAATACAAAGCTTATCGGCCCGTTCAGGCAGTTGCTCACCATGGATAACCTTCCGGCGAAAGGTCCGTTGCAGGACAGTCAGCTGGAGATTATCGCCGAAGGGGCTATTGCTGTGGCCGATGGAAAGATTCTGGAGGTTGGCCTGTTTGGCGAATTACTGGCCAAATATCAAGCAGTTGAAGGATTTGAGCTCGGGCAACCGGAAGGCGATTTTATTGCCCTTCCGGGATTGATAGATGCCCATACCCATATCTGTTTTGCAGGTACCCGGGCTGCCGATTACGCCATGCGGCTTGGCGGGAAAAGCTATCTCGAGATGGCCGAAAGCGGAGGAGGAATTTGGCATACGGTGACCAAAACACGGGAGGCTTTGCCTGATGAACTGGTAGTGCTGACCATGGAGAGAGCTAAAAATCTGCTTCGTCAGGGAGTTACAACTGTCGAAGTAAAGAGCGGCTACGGACTGAATGCGGACGCCGAATTGAAAATGGTCGAAGCCATACGAAAAGCCAATGCACTACAGCCGGCCGATTTGATACCTACCTGTTTGGCAGCCCATATTGTTCCGCGCGATTTTAAAGGTTCGGCTTCCGAATATCTCGAATCGGTGCAGTATAACCTGTTGCCACTGCTGAAGGAGCGAAAGCTAACTCATCGGGTCGATATATTTATCGATCACGGTGCTTTCGGAGTAAATGAAGCTGAACATTTTCTCCGTCAGGCCAAAGCGATGGGTTTTGATTTGGTGATACATGGCGACCAATTTGTTGAAGGCGGAGCGCGGTTGGCCGCCCAGCTTGGCGCCCTGAGTGTCGACCATCTGGAGTCAGTCAGCGAGGCCACCATCCAACTGTTGGCGCTGACAGATGTTGTTACGGTGGCATTGCCCGGTGCTTCGATGGGGCTGGGTTGTCAGTTTACACCTGCCCGCAAATTGCTCAACGCGGGATGTACGTTGGCCATTGCTTCCGACTGGAATCCCGGTTCGGCCCCCATGGGCGAATTGCTGATGCAGGCTGCCGTATTAGGCGCTTTCGAGCGTTTAACGATGGCCGAGACGCTGGCTGCTGTTACCTGTCGTGCGGCGCAGGCGCTAAACCTGAAGGACAGAGGTATTTTGCAAACAGGGATGTTAGCCGATTTTATTGCCTTCCCGATTGCCGATTACAGGGAAGTTCTTTATTGTCAGGGAGCGCTAAAGCCAACAATGGTTTGGAAAAGAGGGGCATTGAATGATGAGACAGATGTGCGGTGCCCGATATTTAAAGTCTAATGTCGATAAGCTAAAAGATAAAATATGAAACAAATAATAGAGTGCGTGCCCAATTTCTCCGAGGGAAGAAATATGGAAGTTATTCGCCAGATTACCGATACCATTGAGGCGGTTTCCGGCGTGAGATTGCTGAATGTGGATCCCGGATATGCAACCAATCGTACGGTGGTTACCTTTGCCGGTGAACCGGAGGTGGTTATCGAAGCTGCATTCCAAGCCATTAAAAAAGCCTCAGAAGTGATAGATATGCGCCATCATACCGGCGAGCATCCCCGTTTTGGGGCTACCGATGTCTGTCCGTTGGTTCCTATTGCAGGTATGACCATGGAAGAGACGGTGGTGTATGCCCGCAGGTTGGCCGAACGGGTGGGCAATGAGTTGGGTATCCATGTTTATTGTTACGAATTTGCGGCCTTCGAGGAAAAACGACGTAGCCTGGCCAGCTGCCGTGCCGGCGAGTACGAAGGATTGCAAGCCAAAATTCAGCAGCCGGAGTGGAAGCCCGATTTCGGCCCCGAGACATTCAATGCCCGGTCGGGAGCTACAGCCATTGGTGCACGCAACTTTTTGATTGCCTACAATGTAAATTTGAATACAACATCGGTGCGGCGGGCCAATTCCATTGCTTTCGATGTGCGCGAAGCAGGTCGGGTTTTGCGCGAGGGCGACCCCATTGCCGGAAAGATTATCAAGGACGGGAATGGCGAACCGGTACGTATTCCCGGCACGCTGAAAAAGGTCCGGGCTATCGGTTGGTTTATCAAAGAGTATGGCATTGCGCAAATATCGATGAACCTGACTGACATCACGGTAACGCCGGTTCACGTAGCTTTCGACGAGGTGTGCGAACGGGCCCGTGAACGTGGCCTTCGGGTGACAGGCTCAGAATTGATTGGCCTTATTCCGCTGGAGGCGATGCTCGAAGCCGGTAAATATTTCCTGCGCAAGCAAAACCGGTCGACCGGTATCCCCGATAGTGAGATTATCAAAATTGCGGTGAGATCGTTGGGCCTTGATGAGTTGGCCCCATTTGATCCGCATAAGCGGATTATTGAATATCTGTTGGTTGAGCCCGAAAAAGAGCTGCTCCGCGAGATGACCCTAACTGCTTTTGCTGAAGAGACTGCTTCGGAGAGCCCTGCCCCCGGAGGTGGTTCGGTGTCGGCTGCGGTAGGTGCTTATGGGGCTGCGCTAGGTACAATGGTGGCCAACCTGTCGGCACACAAACGTGGCTGGGACGACCGTTGGGAAGAGTTTTCAGGCTGGGCCGAAAAGGGAAAATATTACTACAACGAACTGCTGAAGATGGCTGACGAAGATACCAAAGCCTACAATCTGGTGATGGAAGCGTTTGGCCTGCCCAAAGATACGGCCGGGCAGAAGGAACTTCGGAAAGAGGCTATTCAGGCGGCCACGCTGAAGGCGATTGAGGTTCCGTTTCAGGTGATGAAACTGGCTTATCAATCGATGGAGGTGATTGGCCGGATGGCTGAAACGGGCAACCCCAACTCGGCAACCGATGCTGCGGTGGGGGCACTTTGTGCCTCGACGGCTGTTTCGGGCGCTTACCTGAATGTAAAAATCAACGCTTCGTCGGTAATAGATAAGTCGTTGGTTGATAAGTTAATGTTGGAAGCATTGGAGATTGAGTTGAAAGCCAAAGCAGAATGCGAACGAATTGTAGCCAATGTGAATCAAAAAATTCAATAGAGGCATTGTCGAACAGGGTGTAAACGAACCGTTTGCACCCTTATTTTTTGGGCTTCGGGAGCCTGAACGGAATAATTCTGTATGTTTGTAAGCGGTTTTTTAAAAACATGATCCTTCACCAATATTGAATTATGAAGTTGTTCGACGGTCCTTTCAAAAAATATCTCCAAATCTTCTGGGGCATTTTTGCCGGCGGCATTATTGCCATTCTCCTCATCTTTACATTGATTTCCAGTGGTGCGCTTGGCTTTATGCCCACCCTTGAGGAACTTGAAAATATTGAAACATCGCTGGCTTCGGAGGTGATAACGGTTGACAACCAGGTGATGCGGAAATATTTCTACAAGGAAAACCGCACCTATGTCCCTTATGAACAGATTAGCCCCAATGTCGTCAATGCTTTGGTTGCTACCGAGGATGAGCGTTTTTACAGCCATTCCGGAATCGACCTTCGCGGGTTGGTTCGGGTATTTAAGGGAGTTATTACCGGAAATGAGAGTGCCGGCGGTGGCAGTACGCTTTCGCAGCAGGTGGCCAAGATGCTCTTTCCACGTGAAGATATCGATAATAAATTCAAACTGGTTATTCGCAAGTTCAGGGAGTGGATTATTGCGGTGAAACTGGAACGGAATTTTACCAAGGAAGAGATAATTGCCATGTATCTGAATAAGTTCGATTATCTTAATCTGGCTGTTGGGATTAAATCGGCAGCTCAGATTTATTTCAATACCACCCCCGATCAACTTACGGTAGAGCAGGCAGCCATGCTGGTAGGAATGGCCAAGAACCCATCGTATTACAACCCGATTCGGCGTCCCGAGATTACACTTCAGCGACGAAACGTCGTTTTGATGCAGATGCGCAAAAATGGTAAACTCACCCGTGATGAATATGAGTCGTTAAAAAGCCAACCTTTGAACCTCAATTTTCATAAGGAGGATTTTAAAACAACGCCCGGCATCTATTTTACGGAATATCTGCGTACCATAATGACATCGCAGAAACCCGATCGCGATAGATATGCTTCGTGGCAGAACCAGCAATTTTACGAAGATTCGCTTGAGTGGGAAACCAATCCGCTGTATGGCTGGGTGGCTAAAAATCCAAAACCGGACGGCTCGTTTTACAATATCTATACCGATGGATTGAAGATTTATTCGACCATCGATATGCGGATGCAGACGTATGCCGAAGAAGCGGTTACCAGACATCTTACCCAGAATGTACAGCCACTTTTCAACCAACGCATCAAAAGTCAGCGCAACAAGCCTTTTTCGAACGATATTACGGACGAACAGGCGCAACAACTGCTCGATTTTTCGATGAAACAAAGCGATCGGTATCGTTCGCTAAAAGGCCAGGGGCTAAAAATAGAGGATATTCGCAAAGAGTTTGCCAAACCGGTCGAAATGACGGTTTTCTCGTGGAGAGGAGAAATAGATACCACGATGACCCCTCTCGATTCAATCCGTTATAATCTTGGATTTCTCCGTTCGGCCATGATGACTATGGATGTAACCAGTGGCCAGGTGCGTGCGTGGGTGGGAGGCCCCAACTACAAATATTTTATGTACGACATGGTGAAAAACGGGAAACGGCAGGTAGGGTCTACCGTGAAACCGTTCCTGTATACGCTGGCGATGCAAAATGGCTATTCGCCATGTACAATGGTCCCGAATACCGAGCACTCCTTTATTCTCCCTGACGGAACGACATGGACGGCCAAGAACTCGGGCGAGACAAAATATGATGGCCGTATGGTGACCCTGAAATGGGGATTGGCTAATTCGGTCAACCAGATTTCGGCCTGGATTATGAAACAGTTTAATCCGCAATCGATGGCCAACATGATGCGTAAGTTGGGTATTGTCAGTCCGATAGATCCGGTTCCATCGATGTTTCTGGGCACTTCCGATGTCACAATTTATGAAATGGTAGGCGCTTATGGCACCTATGCCAATCATGGTGTTTATACCAAACCGATT
>CAYOJD010000079.1:0-9496 GCA_964404205.1 uncultured Prolixibacteraceae bacterium | reverse complement strand
CGATTTATGTTAACCGAATAGAGGATCGTCACGGTACGGTACTTTCGCGCTTCTCGCCTGAGCAACATGATGCCATCGATGCCAATACGGCCTATCTGATGATTAACCTGATGGAAGGAGTTATCAACGAAGGGACCGGGAACCGCCTTCGGCGTAATGTAGATTATGGGAATATTGTCGCCGATGTGGCGGGCAAAACAGGCACCACGCAAAACCAGTCCGATGGATGGTTTATGGGAGTTACCCCCGAATTGGTTACCGGTGTTTGGACTGGTGGCGAATTTCGCAGCATCCACTTCGAAGGACTCACTGCAGGACAGGGCGCGGCAATGGCTCTCCCGATTTATGGTTATTTCATGAACAAAGTCTACAGCGACCCAACACTTGGCTTCTCGCAACGTACTCTCTTTGAGGCGCCGGAAGGGGTAAGCGTCAATCTCGACTGCAGCAAGCTGATGAAGGAGGAGCGTGACGATGATATCAACACCGGAGATTTTTTCTGATCACGTTCCCTTGAAACAGTAGCACATCACAGTTCATCTACCGTTTTCGACAGTTCAGCGACTATTTTTTTGAGTTGCGAATTTCCTGCGCGACCTTTGTTGGCGTTAATACCAATGTCGAAAATGAAAAGTTTTTTGATCCTCGTCATCCTTTTTGTTGCCTTAACTTCTTTCTCACAAACCGTGATCACCGGAACGGTGAAAGAGGATAATGGCGATTTCCTTCCGGGTGCCAATGTTTATTTGGTCGGAAGTTTCGATGGCACTTCAACCAACGAAAGAGGAATGTTCAGGTTCAAAAGCCAACGCTTGGGCGAACAGATACTGAAAGTCGAATTTATGGGTTACGAACCGGCATTGCTCGCAATTAAACTGACGGGTGATTCTGTTAACGTCTCTGTGAAATTGAAAGAAGCATTCAATATTCTCAATGCCGTAACGATTACTGCCGGCACTTTTGAAGCAGGTGACAAGAGAAAGGCGGTGACCATTACCCCGCTTGATATGATGACGACAGCCGGCGCTTTGGGCGATGTATACGGGGCCTTGCAATCCCTTCCGGGAACCACAGTCAATGGCGAGTCGGGCCGTTTGTTTGTAAAAGGTGGCGACAGTGAAGAGTCGAAAACCTATATCGACGGAGCTTTAGTATTGGTTCCCTACCAGTCGTCGGCCCCCAATATGGCCACGCGAGGCCGATTCAATCCGTTTATGTTTAAAGGAACACTTTTCAGTACAGGAGGTTATTCTGCCGAGTACGGCGATGCACTTTCGTCGGTTTTGATTCTGAATACCAACGATATGCCAGCGGAAGAACAGCTCGACCTCTCATTTTTATCGGTGGGAGTAGAAGCAGCCGGAACCAAAAAATGGAACGATGGTGCAGTAACAGCCACGGTGGCCTACAACAATTTGCTTCCCTATATGAAACTGGTGCCTCAAGCATACGACTGGAAACACTATCCCGAATCACTCAACGGCGCCGTCAGCCTTAGACAGAAAACAGCTGGCAGCGGAATGCTAAAGCTCTATACCAACTACGATTATGGCCGTTTTACGGTGAAGCAATTCGATTTTGCCGAAGAGGGGCCGGTTGACTATCAACTTACCAATGGCAACTATTTTGCGACCAGTTCGTGGAACAGGCTGATTGGGAAAAAGTGGGGTGTGCAACTGGCCGGGTCATTTACCCGCAGCATCGATGAGGTGGTTTATCAGGATTTTAATATCGATCAACTTCTTTCGGGCGGGCAGCTAAAAGCGGTTTTCAACTACACCTGTAGCGATAGAGTGAGCGTGAAATTTGGCACCGATTATATGGCTCGTCGCGCCAGCCGCGAAGTCAATTTTTCAGGCAATGTACTCTCTTCGGCATTCCGCAATAATCAGTTGGCTACCTTTGCCGAAGCACAGCTCTACGCTTCGTCGAGATTTGTTGCCCGCGTAGGTGCACGATTGGCCTGGTCCGATTTGCTCTTGGGCGGAAATTTCTCGCCTCGCCTCTCTTTTGCCTATAAAGTAAGCCAAAAAACACAGCTATCGGCTGCTTATGGCTGGTTTTATCAGGCACCGCTCGACTCAATATTGTACTATACCCACTCGCTGGAACAGGAGCGTGCCGACCACTACACCCTCACGTTTCAGTCGGAGAGCGACCGCCGTACCCTTCGCTTCGAGCTTTATTACAAAGATTATCGCGATCTGGTCAAATATACCGGCGAACCGTTCTATTTCCCTTCGGGCTACAACAATAGCGGTAAAGGGTATGCTGCCGGTCTCGACCTCTTTTGGCGCGACCGAAAAACCATTAAAAACGGTGACTACTGGATTTCTTACTCCTACCTGGACACTCAGCGCGATTACCGTGATTTCCCCGAACAGGCAGTGCCCTCGTTTGCCAGCAAACACAACATTTCGGTAGTGTATAAACATTGGATAGGCGAATGGCGCTCGATGTTGGGTGTGAATATGAAATATGCATCACCAAGAGTTTACAACGACCCTAACTCTACTATTTTTAACGGGGTGAAGATGTCGCCTTACCGCTCTGTCGATATGAGTTGGAGCTATTTGTTCCGCCAGAATATAATCGTTTATGGAGCTGTAACCAATGTCTTTGGGTTTAAAAATGAGTATGGCCGTCGTTACAGCGAGTTACCTGACAGCGGCGGGTTTTATCCTTCGGCACCTGTTGTTCCCGAGTCGGATCGCTTTTATGTATTGGGTTGTTTTATCACACTTACCAAAGGTAGGAGCGCCAACCAACTCGATAAAATTGAATAATCCCAATAGGAATAAATTTTAAATCAACAGAATATAAATCATTACATTAGTAGTCACAATTTAAAAAACCAAAGTCATGACAAGATTATTTTTTATTGTAGCCATCCTCACGATTAGTCGCGTTACATTTGCCCAAAGCCAGGAATATCAGCAGTCGATGCAAACTGCGCTTGGAAAGTTTCAGCAAATCAGTTCGGTAGCCGATGTGCAGCAACTGGGGAATCAGTTTCAGATGATAGCTAATGCAGAACCGACAGAGTGGCTGCCACTTTACTATCAGGCACAATGCTTTATTTTGATGAGTTTTATGGAACCGACTGACACCAACAAGAAAGAAAGCTATTTGGATGAAGCCGAAAAGATATTGAATAAGTTGACGGAAACGGTCCCTAATGAATCGGAAGTCAATACCCTTCAGGCATTTTTCTATGTTGGCCGACTGGTGATTAACCCGATGGAGCGCGGAATGCAATACAGTTCAATGGCTTCAACATCGCTCGAAAAGGCATTGGCTCTCGAACCCGGTAACCCGAGGGCAAAAATGATGAAACTGCAACTCGATATGGGTGCCGCACCTTACATGGGCCAGGATCCGAAATCGTATTGCCCCGAAGCCAAAGAATTGATGGCCAAATGGGACGAGTATGTTCCAAAATCGCCGCTTTACCCCATGTGGGGAAAAGATCAGATGGCCGGCATCCTGAAAGGATGTGAGTAATCTGTTGAAAGCATTTTAGTTGGTCAGTCTGTGTTACAATGTTAATAGGGACTGACCATTAGATTTTTTAAATCAGACATAAGCAATGTATGATGGGTTTATTGTTATCAGATAAAGTTCGTAAGCGGATATTGGGAATCCTATGGTTTTTATTCTTCAACAGTTTGTTGAGCATTTTTATCATGGTTTTCTTTATGAACCGGTTTGAAGGTAAAGGATCTCTATTCATTGCCTTTCTCTGGGGGTTTAGTATTTGCGCCACGCAGTGGGGTGGCTTGAGTTTTGTTGCACATGTTATTGACAAAAGATACTCGTGGATGGATGCTCCTGTGAAAAAGCTATTGCTCGAGATTATGGCATTTGTCCTTTATTCGGCAGGGGCATTCGTTGTCGTGCAATTTGTCAATTTTTATATTTGGACTAACGTTCCGCTGCATCAGGCATGGCCGTCAATCCGCTATTCGATACCCTACACATTGCTTATATCGTTCATTATTTCGCTCATATTTTTTGCCACTTCTTTCTTTTTCGACTGGAAAGCCTCTTTTGTTCAGGCCGAAAAACTGAAAGCCGAAATGTTGGCCTATAAATATGAATCGCTTCGCAGTCAGATTAACCCTCATTTTTTGTTCAACAGTCTGAATGTACTAAGCGATTTGGTGTACGACAATCAGCAGTTGGCCATAAAATTTATCCGTCAGCTAAGCGATTTATTTCGCTATGTAATCGAGAGCCGCGACAAAGAGTTGGTTTCGCTGGCCGAAGAGGTTCAATTTATCCGCTCCTATATTTTCTTGCTGAAAACCCGTTTTGAAGAAAAATTGAAAATCGAAATCGATCTAAGATTAGATGATAATGTGATGATTGTGCCAATGACGCTTCAATTGCTTATCGAAAATGCGGTAAAGCACAACGAAGTTTCAGAGGCTTTTCCGCTGCATATCACCATTTGTCAGTGTGGCGAATATATTGAGGTGGAGAATGATTTTCGTCCCAAAGCGGTTGGCGAATATTCGTCAGGAACCGGGTTGAAGAATATTATCCAGCAGTTTGCTTTTTTTAGCAACAAACCGATCGAAGTGATTTCGGGAAGTGAAAAATTTAAAGTTAAAATTCCGGTTATCCAACAAATTATATCATGAAGGCCGTTATTCTCGAAGACGAACCGCGTGCAGCCAGCCATTTGGAAAGGATGCTGGCACGGGTCGATAGCAATGTTAAAGTTGTAGCCCGGCTGGAATCGGTGCGCGATTCGGTGAAGTATTTTCAGCAGAATGGTACGCCCGACATTCTTTTTTCTGATGTTCAACTTGCTGATGGACTTAGTTTTGCCATCTTTGGGCAGATCAATATCCAATGCCCGATTATTTTTACCACTGCTTACGACCATTATGCGATTGAAGCTTTTAAAACAAACGGGATCGATTATCTGCTTAAACCTGTCGAGGAGGAGCGGTTGAAACAGGCATTGGAGAAGGCCGGGCGTTTTATGCCTGGGTTGATGCTTTCTAAACTGCTTTACATCAAAACTTTGGAAGCTACCGATAGTTACAAATCGAGGTTTCTGGTCAAGGTGGGCGATAAAATCAGATCGGTACCGGTCGATGAAATTTTGCTTTTTTTTAGCCAGGAGAAATCGACTTTTCTTCTTTCGGCCGACAAACATTGTTATGCCGTTGATTTTGCACTCGAACAGATTGCACCAATGCTCGAGCCAGCTAAATTTTTTCGTATCAACCGAAAATATATTGTGTCGATATCAGCCTGTACCCATATATTGTCGTGGAGCAATTCGAGGCTTTTACTGAAAGTTGACGGAGTGTCAGCCAACGAACTGGTAGTCGCGCGAGAGAGGGTACAGGAATTTAAAAACTGGCTCGACAGATAGTTTAAATTCCCGTACCCTATTTTTTATCAGTTCCCTATTTTACTGAAATAATTTTCTCTGCTTCAACCCATTCACCTTTATCGGTAAACCCGGCTACTTTGATAACATAGTTGGATTTGATTTTGGCGGTGTTGAAGTTTAGAATGGCTTCATTTCCATTGCTGGTCGAAACGGCAGGGGTCCACAAGAGTGTGGTTACCAAGTTGTTTTTTACATTCCCAATAGGGGTTTGGGCAAACGTCTGGTTCATCCTGACATTTGATATTTGAGCTGCAGCTTGCTCGGGAGTTTCCATTTTCCCCTTGCGAAGTGTGATTTCGATTACTCCAACAGTGTTTAATGCGGTGTATCGCGACATTTCTATCGGATCGACCAATACCCTGACATCTTCAACCTCTTTTGGCGAGATGCTTTCGAGAAACGAGGCATCTGTGCCATGTTTCTGGCCGTCGATAACGATTAAAGCCCCATCCTGATTGTAGAACGAGTTGCTTCCGCGGAAGACAATCTTTCCGCCCATTAACTCGTATGGTCTGATGGCTTTAACTACATCAAGCATCGACGTGGCATCGCGCAGATAACTTTTTACCGCACTCTCGTTAAGCCGCGGAGCAACGCTGCTTTTGGGCGTAGGATTTGCATTTTCAAATGATGGGTTGCTATCGAAGTATTCTTTCATATCGGCTAAAACCGACCAATCGTTCAGCTTTGGATGATTCTTCAGATAACTGACTACCTCTTCGTTGAAACTGCTGTTCAACGTCACTTTGTAGGTTCCTTTGCCGGTGCTGTCGCTGGCCGAAACCGTCAGGCTTTTCTTTTCGAGCAAGATGGGGACCACAATTTCGAATTCGCCATGCTGGTTGCTTCGCCCTTTAAATTGCTGCATTGATACCGATGAGAGATTAATCAGTGCATTTGGTACAGGATTACCTTGACTATCAGTGACAGAACCCGACACTCGTTTGGCGTTTTGGTAAATCGGAGCCGGTTTCTCCGGGTCGATTGCCATAATTTTTTCCCAGTTTACACCTTTTAGTTGGTTGCTTATCAGACTGTAATCCATAATTAAACGATCGGACGAAGCCAAAGTTATACTCGATGGAATTGTTTCTTTCAATCCGAGGGTCAGGTTTTTAAAAATGGGATCATTGGCGGGTTGGGTCGCGATGTCGGCAATGCTGGTTGATAATTCGGCCAATTGAGGGTTTCCCTGGGCATCGCGGATCGTGATGTTGGCCCTGCTACTTCCATCGACCGGATATTCGGTTTTATCGGTTTCGATCGTTACGTTGGAAACAGCCCCTTTCCCTGTTGAAAAAAGCCTTTCGCCAACCAATTTGCCTTGGTTGTTAAATGCCACAAGTGCCGCTATGGGCTGAGTAAAATCGGCCAATGGTATATTGATAATTCCTGCTTTGGCAAGTTCGAATTCGCTTGCCCAAACCAGTTCGCCGCCGCAGACAGCTATCATCGAAAACTGTTTGTTTGTGCTATTAGGCGACGAAGCAAGCATTACGCTCAAGTTTGTACCATCGTTTTTCTTAACCGAAATAGCCATGGCATCGTTGTTGATTCGCGGCAGCGCAACCTCCTGGCCTTTGCCGATGGTGCCGGTAATTTTGAGCTTGAGATTACCCGGTTCGTTGTTTTGCAGGTGAAATATTCCCAACCCGTCACGCAAGGTCATCGCTTTGGTAATAAATGCACCCGATTCTGTAATAACATCGCCCTCAATAGCAACAGGTTGTCCGAAATGATCTTTGGTTTTAAACACAACCAATTGTGGTATTCCGGCAACACGGTTTCCTCCTTCGGGATAAAAAGCAACTTCAACTTTCTCTGTTGGCAATGGAATCTTTTTTTGAAGCGTAATACTGTTGGCGCCATTTTGCAACGTTACAGAAAGCACCGCCGGGTCGTCAACATTTGTTCCGGGAGTTAAAATTGAAATCTCACCTTTCCCGTCGGGACCGGTTTTGCCTTTGCCCGACAGGAGTTCTTTCTCGCCGGCAGTGACTGTATAGTCGAATTTCTTCCCGGAAACCTGCTCTTTATAAAGCCCTTTCAGTTGAATAGAGGCACTTTCTTTATTGGCCGAAGCCATTTCTTTATTGAAGATAATTTCCCCAATGGCATCGAGATTTTCGGGACGGCAAATGTAGAGGGTCTTGTAGAAAGCATCGCAGGCTGAACCATTGGTCATTTCGCTGGTGTAAGCCGCGAGGGTGTATTGTCCATTGGCTAAATCGGCCGGAAGTTGAATCGTTCCGCTCGATCTTCCCCCATCGAGCGGAAAGATCGCTTCGGTTACGGTGTTTCCTTCGTTATCCAAAATTACAACGTTGACTGACAGGCTTTTTAGCGACAGGTTTTTGGTAAGGGCATCGACTACAAAACTCTTCAGCCAAATGAATTCTCCCTGACGATAAAGGGTTTTGTCGGTTTGAATCACGACCGACTGAACGGCATTCTGTGTCCGATAAAAGAAAAGTTGTGATTTCAGGCGTGAAACGTAATCGACCGACTGCGCTGCTGTGCGAAGCGATGACAACCCAATCGTCATTACAAAAAGCAGGCTTAATAACTTCCTTGTTTTCATTGTTTTGATATTTAGTGTTTTGTAATTATTCATCTTCGGGCAATAGTCTTGCGTTTTTAATGGCGTTAGTGAGATCTTCATCGGGACGGATAACGTTGTAGTTTCCCCAAAAATCGGGATCATACGGACCGATGACATCTGAAAAGATATCGTCAGCCCGGAAAACACCTTCCGGGCCAAACCGTGCTTTTCGTGGAAAGGTGTATTGTTGGGTCACCAGCACATCAGTTGTGCTCCGATATTCTGTTTTGAAACTTTTTTTCTGTTTTATCCTGAAAAGAACATCGCTGTGGGCCGAGTAAAATTGCCATTTCCCATTGAACAGGCGATAGTTGACAATATAATTGACCATTTCGGGGCGGGTCTCAATCCCGGTGGGTTCACGTTTAATAAATGTTTCTCCGTTGATTTTCAGGCTTTTTTTATCGAACGAGAACTCGGCCCCTACCAATGCGTAAGTATCAGAATCGAAAAGAAGCCTTCCGTAAAAACATGGAAAATCGACATCCTCTTTTCTGTTAAATCGAATCACCCAGGTGACGCGGTTATTGAGCATTTCGGGCTGGTCGAACTTATACTCGTAAAGATGCTCAAATTCAGGCGACAAAAACGACTCCATGGTTTTCACCACATCGAGCTTGTTGATATACCACGGGCCACCCTGCATCTTCAATTTGATGTTGTGGTGTGCCGGGTTGATCTCTCTTTTCCGGCCTTTCAAAAACCTAACTTTATCACTGACTTCTGACAGGTAGGTCGTTTTCAGCATCTCCATTACAGCTTCCCATACACCAAGGTAGATGCCGTCCTGCGTTACTGTTTCACGATAGAAGGTGACCATTAACTGTGGTTCCTGCTCGTAATTTTCATCGATTTTTTGCCTGAAGGTTTTGAGTATCTGTTCGGGGAATACAGGCCGAACTTCAATCTCGCGCAGTTTAATCGACACTGGATTGATGTTGATATTTAGTGTTTTGGTTGTGTCGGTAAGTGGAATGGTCTCCTCGGAATAGCCCAGGCACCTGAAATTGATTCGACTGTTTCGCAACCTGAAAGGGATGACCAAATCGTATCGGCCGTCTTGATTGGTCATGGTGCCAATACTCTCGTCCCCAATGGTAACAGAGGCATAGGGAACTGGATTTTGTTCATCGGCATCGGTTACCTGTCCCGAAATTCGTAATGGTTCGGGTTCTTTTTTGGTAATAATGATTTGATTGTCGGATACCTCAACATAAAAGTTGTCGGGCGGAAGAATCTTGTGAAGTAATTCGCCTAATGTAACAGCTTCGAAATCGAACGTATATTTTTCGGTAGGCAGAATGTCGGGGTTGTATGAAAAGAAAAGGTCGTTATCGATTACCAGTTTTTCAAGAATGTCTTCGGTTGAGGTGTTAGTAATATGAAACGCAAACTTTCGCTCCAGCAAAGTCAAACTTTCCTGGGCGTAAAGTTGCCCTTGCAACAGAATGAAAACGATAACGAACGCTGCACAATAATGC
>CAYOJD010000078.1:0-16118 GCA_964404205.1 uncultured Prolixibacteraceae bacterium | reverse complement strand
ACTGCTCATGATAGTGGCTTTGCTTTCTGTCGCGCAGACCGCCAGTTCGTGCTGGCCAGGCATCAAAGGAAACGGTAACGTTGTCAAATCGACCAGAGACCTGTCGGGTTTCGATGCCATCTCAGTCAGTACCGGTATCGAACTTTATATCACTCAAGATTCGGTGGAGAAGGTAATTGTCGAAGCCGATGAAAATCTTCAGGAGGTCATCATTACTGAAGTCCGGAATGGCGAACTGAAGATTTACGCCGAGAAACAGATTATGTGGTCGAAAGCCAAAAAAGTATATGTAACGGCAAAGAAAATCAAATCGTTATCGGCAAGCGCAGGTGCTGACGTAGAATCGACTCCGCTGACAACCGGCGATATTGAAGTTTCGGCATCGAGTGGTGCTGATGTAGAATTGATTCTGAATGCGGCAAATGTAAAATCAGATGCCAGCAGCGGTGCCAACTTGGAATTGAAGGGAACCGGCGAGAGTATTCGTGCCGGTGTTTCGAGCGGTGCTGGTATCGAAGCCGATGAATTAATCTGTAAAACCGGCGAAGCCGATGCTTCGAGTGGTGGCCACCTTTCTATCTACGCTTCTCAGCATGTAAATGCCGAAGCCAGCAGTGGTGGCAGCATATCGGTTTATGGCAATCCTCAAACCCGCGACAGTTCGACCTCCAGCGGAGGTGGTGTTCATTTTAAATAAATGAGAACGCGCCTCATCGACCTTAAATGGGCCGATGAGACGCGGTTTAGTTTTCTCCATCTTAATTTCGCTTAATCGCGTTTCATGATGCCATAGCAAATGATTTTGACTATGGCATCAACACTTTTGCCCAGATCGTTCGATTTGTATGGTCCGGCCGAAAGCGGCATTTCCAATCCGCGAATGGCAGTGGTTATCCCAATGGCTACCAGCGTAAAGTCTTTCACCACAAACTTGCGCTGACGGGCACCTTCGAGCAGGATTCGTTTCATCATCCGAATCTCTTCCTGATCGTATTGCGATTTGATTTTATCGATAAACTCAACAGCAGCGATATCGTTTTCAATGGCATTGTAGAAATTGGCCAACTGACGAAATGTGGTAATTTTTGTCATTACGTAATCGCGCAACTTCTCTGCCGGATCGATATCTTTCTGCAACACTTTCGAGAGCTCTTCCCTGAGGATATCGGCCTCTTTCTGGATAACCTCCTGAAAAAGATCTTCCTTGCTGTTGAAATAATAATATAAAGAACTTTTGCCTTTGCGAACGGCATTGGCAATATCGTCAAGTGTCGTTTTTTTATAACCGAATTTGCTGAAGATCTCCTGCGCAATTGTCAGGATATTCTCCCTTACTGCATCCTTTTTTTTCGTTCCGGATTCCGTGTTCATAAGTCTGATTTAAACATTGGCATCAAATATAAAAAAAATCTGTAAGTTATACGTGGTAACTGCGAATTACCACAATCAGTCATCATCAATGAATCAACCCATTAACGTCCTCGTTTCTTCTTTCCTCTCTGGTGCTTTGGAAATTTCTTTTGAACGGGCGTTACTTTGGGCAACTCACCGGCCATCCGAAAATCGAGTTGCTTCTTTTCGATATTGGCCCGGATAATTTCCACTTCCACCTCATCGCCCAACTGGTAACGCTTGTGAAACCTGCGTCCAACGATACAATAATTTCGCTCATCAAACGCATAAAAATCATCCGTCAACTCGGCCATTGATACCATTCCTTCACATTTGTTTTCGGCAATCTCGACATAAATACCCCAGTCGGTTACCCCTGAAATTACGCCTTTAAATTGCTGGCCAACCTTATCGGCCATAAATTCGACCTGTTTGTATTTGATTGATGCCCGCTCTGCATTGGCCGCCCTGGTTTCCATTTCTGAAGCGTGTTTGCACATCTCTTCCCATTTTTGCGCCGGAACTGAACGGCCATCTTCGAGGTAACGGGCCAGCAACCGGTGGACCATCATATCGGGATAACGGCGGATGGGCGAAGTGAAGTGCGTGTAATAATCGAAGGACAAACCGTAGTGACCTATATTTCGGGTCGAATATTCGGCCTTTGCCATCGTCCGGATGGCCAACGTCTCAATTACATTTTGTTCTTTCTTTCCCGAAACATGTTCGATCAATTTGTTCATCGACGAGGCCACGGCCTGCGGGGTGTTGGTCATAATGCCATACCCAAACCGTTTGATAAAGTGGTTAAAAGTATCCAGCTTATCAGGATCTGGCTTATCGTGAATACGATAAACAAAGGTACGCTCCTTCTTTTTGCCGCCTGGCATTCCAATAAATTCAGCCACACGCTTATTGGCCAGCAACATAAATTCTTCTATTAGCTTATTCGAATCCTTCGACTCTTTCCAGAAAACACGCAGCGGCTTTCCATCAGAATCGACTTCAAATTTCACTTCAACCCTGTCGAATGCAATTGAGCCATTGGCAAATCGCTTTTCGCGCAATTTCTTTGCCAGTCGGTCGAGGGTCAATATCTCCTCTTTCATATCGCCCTGGCCAGTTTCGATCACCTGTTGGGCCTCTTCATAGGCAAAACGACGATCGGAATAAATAACCGTCCGGCCAAACCATTCATTTTTAATGTGACACTCGTCATCCAGCTGAAATACAGCAGAGAAACAAAGTTTCTCTTCATGGGGCCGTAATGAACAGACCCCGTTAGACAGCCGTTCGGGCAACATAGGCACCACTCTATCGACCAGATAAACCGATGTGGCACGGTTGTAGGCCTCCTCTTCGAGCAACGAATTGAGATGGACATAGTGGGTAACATCTGCAATATGAACGCCCACTTCCCACAATCCGTTATTTAGTTTTTGTAATGATAGTGCATCGTCAAAATCCTTGGCATCAGCAGGATCGATGGTAAAAGTTGGCACTTTTCGAAAATCGCGCCGCTTTTTAATCTCTTCTTCCGAAATCTCCATCGGAATTTTATTGGCTGCCTGATCGACCTTTTCGGGATATTTGTATGGCAAGTCAAACTCAGCCAAAATCGCGTGCATCTCGGTATTGTTATCTCCCGCATCGCCGAGGACATCAATAATTTCAGCAAACGGGTTACGAGCCCTTTCGGGCCAGTCGAGAATACGCGCAATCGCCTTTTGCCCGTGTTTGGCTCCATTCAGTTTCTCTTTCGGAATATACAAATCGAACGGCGAACGCTTGGTTGGAACCAGAAAAGCGGTAAAATTCGATATTTCGACCGTACCCACAAATGTCGTTTTAGCCCGTTCGATAACTTCGACAACCTCGCCTTCGGGTGCCACTTTTTTACGGCGGGCATAAAGCCTGATGCGGACCTTGTCGCCATCAAGCGCATGATTCATATTCACGGCTGAAATAAAAACCGGTTGCTCTACCTCGTCGCTGGCTACCTGGCCATATCCTTTGGGGTTCATCACCATGATTCCGGTGATAGTCCCACCCTTCTCGCGCAACTGATATTTGCCACGCGAGACTTCGTCGAGCACTTCGGCTTCGTTTAACTCCTGCAGCGAAACCACAATCAACTGATGTACCGTCACATCCCTGGCTCCTAGGGCTGCAGCAATCTGTTTATAGTTAAAAGTCTTCTGCCCATTTTCATAAAAAAATGAGAGGATAGCCTGCTTAAGGCCCGCCTTATTGAAAGTCAGTGTTTTCTTCTTATTTTTTGCCATAGCAAAGTGATTTAATACAATGAAGATAAGGGTTATTTTGAACAATAAAAAAATTGGCTGCCAAATTTGTGTTTTACAAACTCAACCAACATTTCGTTATCAAACAGTTAAATTGCCCTGCTGCTATTCTTTATATCAGGAATCGATCTAAAAAAGCCTTATCTTTGTAATTATTGACAAAGAGTCTGAAATCAATATCATTTTCTAACACCGTGATTTCAAATGAAAGTAATCGATATCATCAAGCAATCTGATAAGACCATTTTTTCATTCGAACTTTTGCCTCCGCTAAAAGGCCAGAATGCCGATAAATTGTACCAAACCATTGAGGAATTACTTGAATTCAAGCCTAAATATATCAATCTTACCGCCCACCGCGACGAAGTTGAGTACCGCACTCTGCCCAATGGACTAATTGAAAAACATACGGTCCGCAAACGACCGGGTACTGTTGCTATAGCTGCGTCCATTCAATATAAGTTTGGCGTTCCGGTAGTTCCTCATGTGGTATGTGGCGGATTTACCCGCGAAGAGACCGAGAACATGCTTCTCGACCTTAACTTTCTCGATATCGACAATGTGTTGGCCCTGCGCGGCGACGGGCTGAAGTCTGAGGCCGTTTTTCGTTCCGAACCTGAAGGGCACAGCCACGCCAGCGAACTGGTTAAACAAGTATCCAACCTACGCGAAGGCCGATATCTCGATCCGGAGATGAAAAACAATACTCCGCTCGATTTTTGTATTGGTGTTGCCGGCTATCCCGAAAAACATGCCGAAGCCTCCAACATCGATATCGACCTGAAATATTTGAAACAGAAAGTTGATGCCGGCGCTGATTATATTGTGACCCAGATGTTTTTCGACAATCAGAAATATTACGATTTTGTTGAGAAATGCCGCACGGCAGGAATCACGGTTCCCATTATACCCGGAATCAAACCTCTTGCGCTAATGAACCAAATCACCATTCTTCCAAAGATTTTTAGTATTGATATTCCCGAAGCATTTGCTTCCGAGATTAGAAAGTGCAAAACCAACGACGATGCCAGAATGGTTGGGACCCAGTGGGCCATTATGCAGGCCAAAGATTTAATCGCCCACAATGTGCCTTGTCTTCATATTTATACTTACGGATTGACCGACAACGTTCGTCAAATAGCTAAAGCAGTATTTTAAACCGGGTTTCCACCCGGTTTTTCTTTTTTAGGGCAGAGTTCACTAAAGGGGAAAAGAGGAATTCCGTCGGCAAAAAAGAGGCAAACGTCTATATTTTTTTCCCAAAATCGCCACCCATCCTATTTTTCGGCCATAAATCATGTCGAAGAATATGAAAGCAATAATTGGGAATATAATAATCATTATCCTGCTGGTCAATTTGCCGGCTTCGCAATCTTTGGCGCAGGAAAACAGCAGTGCCTGGACACTTGAAAAGTGTATCAGTTATGCACTCGAAAAGAATGTGCAGGTTCAAAAAAGTGGTCTGACAAACGACCGGAACCAGCTCAACGCCGATCAGGCTAAATTGAACCGGCTGCCGTCGCTCAGCGCATCGGCCCGCCAAAACTTTAACTGGAGCAAAAACCTCGATCCTAATACACTGGAATACACCAGTTCGCTGTATGGTTCAAACAGTACCAGTTTTTCAGCAAACTCAAGCGTTTCAATTTTCAACGGATTAAAAACAGCCAACAAAATCAAACAGGCAGAACTTGATTTAGAAAGCGGGAAATATAATTCCGAAGCCATCAAAGAGTCCGTTTCTTTGAGCATTCTCAATGCGTTTCTACAAGTGCTCTACAATCAGGAGCAGGTTGCCAATGCCCAAAAACAGATTGAAGCGACTACCGAGCAACTGGCGCTGGCCGGCGAACGGTTAAACCTGAGCGTTATTTCTCAATCGGATTATTTACAGATTAAATCGGAACTGGCGACTGAAAAACAGACACTGGCCAATTATCAAAGCCAGCTTTCGACAGCTAAAGTAAACCTGATGCAGTTAATGGAACTTCCGGTTGACAATAATTTCACCATTGTATCTCCTGATATTCAAAATATTTTAAATCAGAACATTCAGCCCAACGCCCAGGAAATTTACAATGCTGCACTTGGATTCAAGCCACAAATCAAAACTGCAGAACTGAACAAGCAAAGCGCCCTGCTCGACGAGAAAATTGCCAGAGCCGATTTAATGCCTTCGCTTTCGATGGATGCGGGCATCTCTACCGGATATTCGAAAGTGAAAAATAGCTATAACTACGACTATTCGAGTCAGGGAAATACTTTCAACTTTGGCGAACAGCTAAACAACAAAATCAGCCCCTCAGTCGGAATCTCCATGTCAATTCCGATTTTCCAGAAAAAGCAGGTGAAAACCAATGTCGAACTGGCCAGAATCGGATTGGCTGATGCCGAACTTGATGAGATCAATACGCGCAACGAGTTAAGAAAAAATATCGAACAGGCCTGTCAGGATGTAGTTTCAGTCCAGACTGAATATGCCGCCGGACAGGAACAACTCGATGCACAGCAGGAATCTTATCAGGTTTCGACCGAAAAATTCAAACTTGGGCTGCTCAACTCTGTCGATTACCTGTTTGAAAAGACCAATCTGATCACTTCCGAAAGCAAATTTCTCCAGTCGAAATACACCCTCATATTCAATTACAAAATCCTCGATTTCTACAAAGGAACCCCGTTATCATTATAAAAATCAATAAATCACAGTATAATACCATGAAAAAGAAAGTGATATACATCGGAGCGATAGCAGGGGCGCTGCTTATCGGGTTCTTTATTCTGCGTTCTCTTCGCAGCACCGAAAAGAATTACACCTTCGAAACCGTGAAAATCGGAAAAGGAAATATCAGCAATACTGTAACAGCATCGGGAACACTCGAAGCAGTAGTTACCGTCGAAGTGGGGACTCAGGTATCGGGCGTTATTCAAAAAATTTATGTTGACTTCAACAGCGAAGTAAAAAAAGGACAGTTACTTGCGCAGCTTGACGAAACGCCGCTAAAAGCCCAACTCGACCAAAGCAAAGCCTCTGTTGATCAGGCACAAGCCGAAGTTACCTATCAAAAGGCCAATTACGAACGATACAAAGTACTGATCGAGAAAAAATTAATTGCCCAGTCTGATTTTGATTTGGCCGAATACAACTATAACAAAGCTGTTGCCAGCTTAAAGAATGCCAAATCGGTGTATGACAAGAATAAGATTAATCTCGACTATGCCTATATCTACTCGCCAATCGATGGGATAATCCTCGACCGTGCGGTGGAAGAGGGGCAGACAGTGGCTGCCAGTTTCAATACGCCAACCCTTTTTACTATCGCCAACGACCTGACCCAAATGGAGGTAGAAGCCAGTGTGGACGAAGCCGATATCGGTCAGGTAAAACTGGGCCAGCGTGTTGAATTTACGGTCGATGCCTACCCTGATCTGAAATTCTCGGGAACCATTACCGAAGTTCGTCTGCAACCGGTGCAAACCAATAATGTAATTACCTACACCGTTATTATTCAGGCACCAAACCCTGAAAAGCAACTGATGCCGGGAATGACCGCCAGCACAACTATAATTGTGAAAGAAAAGCCTGGCATTCTGGTTATTCCAGGAAAAGCTGTACGATTTAGCCCCGACCAGACGATGTTGGCCAACTATATGAAATCGTTACCAAAACCTGATTTCAAGACACCAGAGATGCAGCCAATGGGCACTGCCGGCGATAACTCAAACGGGAAGGTTTCGGAAAGCAATAAAACCATTTGGGTAAAAAACGGTCCTATGATTTTTCCCCGCAATGTAGAAGTTGGTGAAAATGACGGGATAAGCTACGAGATAATCTCAGGCTTAAACGAAGGCGACGAAGTGATAACCTCGATGGCACAGGAAAAAGAGACTACTGCCTCGACAGGTACAGCCCGTAGTCCATTTATGCCACAGCGTCCGCGTGGTGGAGCCCCGAGGCCATAACCTGGCCCAAAAGCTTTCACAGGCTTTGCGCCAGCAGATGTACTTTGTTGTACAAACAAAACTTCAGTAAAGATGAAAAAAGTTATTATAGAGGTAAACCAGCTAAGAAAGGTATTTCATGTCGGCGATGTCTCGGTCCATGCGCTTAAAGGGATTAACCTGCAAATACGGGAAGGCGAGTTTGTGGCCATCATGGGAGCTAGCGGTTCGGGCAAATCGACCATGTTAAATATTCTGGGCTGCCTCGACAAACCCACTTCGGGCGACTACCGGCTGGATGGGACCAGTGTTGCCGACTTGAGTAAGAACCAACTGGCCGAGTTGCGAAACAACAAACTGGGGTTTGTATTCCAGTCTTATAATCTGTTACCACGGACCACGGCGCTCGAGAACGTAGAGCTTCCGCTCTTTTATAACAGCCAAATCAAATCGAAAGAACGGCGCGAAAGGGCCATTAATGCCCTCGAAGCTGTTGGGCTGGCCGACCGTATGCACCACACCCCCAACCAGTTGTCGGGTGGACAGCAACAACGTGTAGCAATAGCCCGGTCGCTGGTAAACGATCCGGTAGTGATTCTGGCAGATGAAGCAACGGGCAACCTCGATACCAGAACGTCGTACGAGATTATGGGACTTTTTCAGCGGTTAAACGAACAAGGCAAAACCATCGTATTTGTGACCCACGAGCCAGATATCGCTAAACAGACAACTCGAAACATCGTCTTCCGCGACGGCCATGTCACCAAAGAACTCTTTGTTGAAGAGCAGGTTAAATCGCTCGAGATGTTAAAATTACTTCCGGTTGAAGCGCATGAACTTTAAAATATTACAGCAATGAATTATATCAACTTGCTCAAGATTGCAATGAACGCACTGATGCGAAACAAATTCAGAGCCTTCCTCACCATGCTCGGTATTATTATCGGGGTTGCCTCGGTAATTGCGATGCTGGCCATTGGTCAGGGCTCAAAACAGAGCATCAAAGACCAGATATCGACAATGGGCTCGAATATGATTTTTGTGATGCCCGGTTCAGAGCAACGCGGTGGGGTAATGATGGGCAACAGCAATGCGCAAAATATGAAAATGTCGGATGTTGATGCATTGAAAGCCAATGTAACCAATATTGTTGCCATCTCACCAGAGCTTCGGACGAGCGGCCAGGCGGTTTTTGGCAACTCGAACTGGCCTACCACCATTTATGGCGGCAACGACCAATACCTGTCGATCAAATCGTTAAAACTTGAAAGCGGACGTACCTTCACCGAGACTGAAATAAAAACGATGGCTAAAGTTTGCATTGTCGGTCAAACAGTTGTCGAAAACCTTTTTGGGAAAGGAGTAGACCCAATAGGGCAAAATATCCGTTTCAAGAATATCCCGTTCCGTATAATTGGTGTTTTGACCGACAAAGGCGAGAACTCGATGGGCCAGGATCAAGACGACCTGATGATTGCCCCCTACTCAACCGTTCAACGTCGCTTGCTTGCCATCGACTACATCCAGAGTATTCAAATGTCAGCGGTGAGTGAAGAAAAATCGGATGACGCCATCGTCGAGATTACAGCGGTCATGCGAAAGCAACATAAAATCAAAGAGGGCGATGACAACGACTTCAGAGTAATGTCGCAAGCTGAACTGGTCAAAACCATTTCGTCGGTTAGCGATATCATGACCGCCCTTCTGGGTGCCATTGCTGGTATTTCGCTATTGGTAGGTGGCATCGGTATTATGAATATCATGTATGTTTCGGTTACTGAACGCACCCGCGAAATCGGGCTGCGCATGTCAATTGGAGGCAAAGGACGCGATATCTTGCTTCAATTTCTTATCGAATCGACTATGCTCAGCGTTATTGGCGGGCTTATCGGGATTACGCTTGGATACTTGGCCAGTGCCGGTGTGGGTGCTGTCATGGGATGGCCTACACTTATCATGCCCCAGTCGGTTGCCGCATCGTTTATTGTCTGTTCGGCCATTGGTATCTTTTTCGGATGGTATCCGGCACGAAAAGCAGCAAGCCTCAACCCGATTGACGCATTGCGTTACGAATAATATTACAAAATCAAGATAAAGAGACTGATACGAGCCAATTTCCGATAACGGGCAATCTAACTTTATTCCAGTTTTGATGACTGTAGTTGGTAGTTAGTAGTTAAATAATGGTTAGTAGTTAGTGGTTTTTGGGAAGTGGTTAACTTGTCTTTGTCGGGTTGCGCCCGTTCAGTCTCTCTTACCGAAACCGATTGATTGATTTTCGAAATGATTATCTTTGAATCAAATGTTCAGCAATGATAAAATCAAAACCCATATCAGATAAAAGGCTCCAAATTGCACTTCACGCGCTGGGATGGTTTTTTGTGATAGCAATCCCCATCTATTTTTTCAGCACATTCAGCGACAGAAACCCGGATCGGTTCTATTCATTCTATGTCAGGACATTTCTGACCGGGGCAATTTTTTATCTCGGTTACTTATGGCTTGTCCCAAAATTCTTTCTTCAGGATAAAAAGCTGGCTTACTTTGTTATTCTGGCTGCGTTGATTTTGAGCACCCATTTTATCAACGAATTTGTCAACCACTCCTTATTTTTTGATCCTGAAGGTGAAAAGCGCTTTACCGAAGGAATGCAAAAAATTACAGGAAATGACAAATTTCGACCGCCAATGAAGGCATTTGGGTTTTATAACCACCTGATTGTTTCTACACTTGTTTCGGGATTTGCCATTGGATTAGGCGTTCTCGATAAGCTAAAACAAAATGAAACCCGCCACAAAGAACTTGAAAAAGAAAAACTTAACTCCGAACTTGCATTTCTCAAAAACCAGGTCAGCCCACATTTCTTTTTCAATACACTGAACAATATCTATTCGCTTATCGATCTCGATACAACCGTGGCCCGCGATTCGGTACTCAAACTTTCGAAACTGATGCGCTATCTCCTCTACGAATCGGAACATGGCAAAAGTCCACTCAGCCACGAAATTAGTTTCATGAACAACTATATCGATTTAATGCGCCTGCGCTTAACCAGCAAAGTAGAGCTGACAGTTCACTTTCCTACCGATTTCAATAATATTGAGATTGAACCATTACTTTTCATCCCATTTATCGAAAACGCATTTAAACATGGCATTAGCTACCGCGAAAGAAGTTTTATTGCCATCGATATGAAGGTGAATCCAACAGCGATACATTTTAATTGCCGCAATACCATTGGCCGAAGCAGCCAAACAGGAGACGGACAACACACCGGCATTGGGTTGGAAAACGTACGCAAAAGGCTCGCACTTCTTTTCCCGCTGAAACATACGCTCGAAATTGTCGACGACGGACAAATCTTTACCGTAAACCTCACCATTCAGGTGTAAAGCTCGTCTATTATGAAAATCAAAACAATAGCGATCGACGACGAACCTCTTGCCTTGAAGCTGGTAGCCGATTATGTGCAGAAAACACCATTTCTCGATCTCTCTGCAACCTTCGACAATCCGCTCGATGCCATTGATTTTCTTACCGATAATCATGTCGATCTTATTTTAATCGACATCCAGATGCCCGACTTGACAGGAACCGATTTTGTCCGCACACTTGAAAAAGGGCCAAAGGTCATTTTCACTACAGCATATGAAAAATATGCACTCGAAGGGTTCAAACTCGATGCTGTAGATTACCTGCTAAAACCATTCAGTTACGACGAATTTCTAAAAGCAGTGATGAAAGCCCGAAAGCTGGTCGAACTCGAAAATCATTCGGCCATGCCTGTACAAGCTACTGAGCCCTTTCTATTTCTAAAATCGGATTACAAAATCAGACGAATAAATTTCGATAACATCCTCTATATCGAAGGGCTAAAAGATTATATCAAAGTTTTTACCGACAACGAACCCAAGCCAATTATGTCGCTAAACACTCTGAAAACCATCGAACAGAAGTTGCCCGAAGAGCAATTTATGCGCATTCACCGATCGTACATCGTTAATCTTGACAAAGTGGAAACCATCGAGCGAAGCCGCATCGTTTTCGGGAAAAATTACATTCCGGTCAGCGACCAATACAAGGAGAAATTTCAGGAATTTGTCAACAGACGCTTTTTTTGAGGCCAACTAACGGCCTCGTTATCATTTCCCCCGCTTTTAACAAATTAGATTTTTAATTGTTAAGATTCATAAAGGGTGCATAGCCCATTTGCGTATTTTACAAATTCTTCGGATGTTTATCCCAGCATTAAAATCAATGTTATGAGACAGGAAATCCATGTTTTCGAAGATAAAGCCGAACTGGCCGACTATTTCGGTGAGATTCTGGCCGAAACAACTGCCGACGGAGCTACAAAATACATTGCTATTTCGGGCGGCAAAACCCCTGAAACCATTTTTGACCATATTGCCGTTAAATTTGCAAAATCAGTGAAGTGGAATAATATCAAAATATTCTGGGTCGACGAACGTTGCGTTGCCCCCAACGACACCGAAAGCAATTACAAAATGGCCAAAGAACATCTTTTGGATAAAGTAGCCATTCCCGAAGCCAATATTTTCCGTGTAAAAGGAGAACTTTCTCCCAACACCGCGCTAGCCGATTATATTGAAATTCTGTCGAAAGATGTGCCGCAAAAGGATGGCTGGCCGCTTTTCGATTTAATTGTATTAGGGATGGGCGATGATGGCCATACCGCCTCAATCTTCCCTCATCAAATTAATCTCTGGAAAGCACCGGAAAGCTGTGCAATCGGGAACCACCCCGTTTCGGGTCAGCCAAGAGTTACCCTTACCGGGAAATCAATCAACAATGCCAAACAAATTGTTATGCTCATCACCGGAAAGAATAAAGCCGAAAAATTCGAACAAATTGTATCGTACGACCAAAATTCGGCCAAATATCCGGCGAAAATGATCGATCGCTCGAAAACCATCTGGCTGCTCGACGAAGATGCCGCCTCGTTGCTCTAAATCTTGCCATCAAAAAAAAAGAAAATGGAAAAACTTGTATTTGCCACCAACAATTCTCACAAACTTCACGAAATCAAAGAAATGCTGGACAACTCGTTTGAACTTCTCAGTTTGAATGAGATTGGCTGTTCCGACGATATACCCGAAACCGGTGAAACACTTGAGGCCAATGCGTCTCAAAAATCATTCTACATCTGGGACCGGTTTCACTTCGATTGCTTCGCCGACGATACCGGCCTCGAAATTGAAGCATTAAACAACGAGCCTGGAGTTTACTCGGCCCGCTATGCCGGCGATGCCAAATGCGCCGAAGCCAATGTGGCAAAGGTTCTGGAAAAAATGCAGGATCTCAAAAACCGGAAGGCCCGGTTTCGTTGTGTAATTTCGCTGATCATTTCGGGCGAAGAGATGCAGTTCGAAGGAATTGTCAACGGCAAAATTATCTCTGAACGGCGTGGTACCACGGGTTTCGGTTACGACCCCATTTTTGTTCCCGACGGCTATAACCACACATTCGCCGAAATGTCAGCCGAAGAGAAAAACCGCATCAGCCACCGTGGCAATGCCTTCGCTAAACTCGTTCAATATTTGAAGGGTAAATAGTTCCAAACAACAATGATCCAAAAAACCCGCGCAGTTGTACTTCACACACTCAAATACGGTGACACCGGATTAGTTGTAACTGTTTATACCGAAAGTTCCGGCCGCATGGCACTGTTGCTACAGGGAACCCGCAGCAAAAAGTCGCCGCGAAAAGCAAACCTGTTGCAGCCACTATTCCTGATTGATTGCGAAATCGAACATAAAGCCGGAAGAGAGTTACAAAGGGCAAAAGAGTTGAAAATTGCAGAGCCTTATATTACAATCCCATTCGATATAATCAAATCAACTGAAGCTATTTTTATTGCTGAAGTGCTTTACAAAATATTAAAAGAAGAGGAGGCGCATCCCGAACTGTTTACTTATGTTTATCATTCTTTGCGGTTTCTTGATCTCATGACGGAGGGGATCACTAATTTTCATCTGGTATTTCTTGTCCAACTTACCCGTTTTCTTGGATTTAGCCCCGAAAATAATCACTCCGAAACCAACCTTTTTTTCGATTTGGTGGCCGGAACATTTGTCGGGAAAAGTCCCCTTCACCGTTATTTTATGGACAGCCACACCAGTGCACTGTTTTCTCAACTTATCAAAATAAATTTCAACAACTGCAATCAGTATTTAATAAACAGTAAGGAACGGAAGGAGCTGCTGAACTTAATTATCGAATATTATTCACTTCATTTTGGCACAACGGTAAAAATAAATTCACTTGAAGTGCTACAGGAGTTATTCGCCAACTAACATCTATCTTTCAGAGTATTAATAATTTTTATCTCGATTTTGTAATCTATTCAGTTATTCCAGGTTGACGGAGAGAAATTTATTCTTATTTTTGCCATACCTATTGTCGCTAATCATGGTTATATCAAAGATTCCATCCACGAAAAAAAGTTCCTTCATATCGATGCTGGAAATTGCCAAAGAGTGCAATGCTCTTGACATGATCCTGCCTGATTCGGATTTCATCTGTCCCGAAGGGCTAATCGATTTGGTTGGGAAATATATGCGGCTTGGGTACAACGATTTTTCGCCCAACGAAGGTGTGGAATCGCTTCGAGAGCAAATCATTTCGCTTGTCAACCGCGAAAATCATACTGATTACAAAGCCGCCTCAGACATTACCATTACAGCCGGCACATCGCAGGCAATGAGTACCGCCATCAGCACTTTCGTAAAAGATGGCGAAGAGGTAATCATTTTTGAGCCGGTACAGGAGTCGTATGCCCCATTTATCGAAATGTCGGGTGGCAGGCCCATCTTTGTCAACCTGCGCTACCCGGAATACAGAATCGACTGGGATGAGGTAAAGAAGCTGGTTACTTCGAAAACAAGGATGATCATCCTTCAAAATCCTCAAAACCCAATTGGAAGATTATTTCAGAGCGAAGATCTGGATCAGTTGAAGAGAATGATTAACGGCACCCGTATCGTGGTACTGTGCAACGAAGTGTACAACAATATTGTTTTCGACAACCAGAAATTCAAAAGCATCGCATCGGTTCCGGAACTGGCCTCCAAGAGCCTGATTGTGTCGTCATTCGGCACCATTTTCAACATTAGCGGGTGGGGAATAAGCTATATCGTTGGCTCGGATAAACTAATGAGTGAATTTCGAAAAGTTCATCAATATCAAGGATTTAGCCTTAACACTCCAGCTCAGTTTGCCTTAGGTGAGTTTTTACAAAAAGAGCAGAAATTCAGTACGATATCGGCCTATTATCAGGAAAAGAGGGATCATTTTGCCAAAATGTTGGGAGATTCCAACTTTGAGATTGTCCCCACTCATTCAACGTTCTATCAGTTGCTCGATTATGGAAAAATTAGTGACGAGCCTGATTCCGAATTTGCAGTCAGATTGATTAAAGAGTTTGGGATTGCCGCGATGCCATTCTCAGCTTTTCACCATGAAAAAACCAAGAATCAACTGATTAGGATTTGCTTTGCCAAGTCAGACGAAGTGCTTGAAGATGCCGCCCGCAGGTTCAAAAAAGTTCCGCTGGCTTAAAATTGCAACACTCTCCCTTTTCATTTCATCTTTTGCTGCTTTGACAAAAAAAGCTATTTTTGCGCTGCTCAATTGGCAAAATATGGTCTCATAGTTCAACGGATAGAACGACAGTTTCCTAAACTGTAAATCTGGGTTCGATTCCCGGTGGGACTACTGAAAAAGAAATTAAATTGAACTAAAAGCACTTAAATTCAATGATTAAAGTGCTTTTTTTATTTTTGTCAAATAGTCAAAAAATGCACTAAAAATCAACAAAAAAGGGACTAAATCGAGACCCATACTAAAAAAATGGTTAATAGGTCTCGCTATTGCTGTAACTTACTGTAATTCAATACAAATTGATTTCATTTGGTTCGTTTTAATACGCTGAAAATCCGTTGTTTTTAGGTATGTTTAGCGTTGAAAGCGAGACCTATTTTGATAATATTGTAAAATAGGATTATGAGAATTTCAGTTTGTTTTCAGCTAAAGAGATCTAAATCAAGGTCTGACGGGAAATTCCCGTTGTATTTAAGGTGTACAATGAGGGGCCATCGCTTCGAAACTTCTACCGGATTTTTTCTGGAAAAATTTTCCTGGATTGAATCAGCACAGCTTGCTGATGGGAAATCGGAAGAAATTAAAGTAATCAACAACCGACTAGCAAAGATCAGGACTAAAGTCCAGGATATTTACAACCAGTTGGATTCTCTTGGTGGGCCTTTTGATGTCTTTGCAATCAGAGACAAATTTCTGGGATTAAGCAGCGGTCAGGGATTTTTGGAAGTTTTTGATTCCATAATTCAAGATGTAGAAGCGACGTTGAGGAATGATTATTCTCCGTCGACTTTAAAACAGTACAGGACAGTGTAATCTTCCCCTAACTAGCTACATTCAAAAATAAAGTATTCCATTGGTTAT
>CAYOJD010000077.1:0-16236 GCA_964404205.1 uncultured Prolixibacteraceae bacterium | reverse complement strand
TGCTTACGACCTTTCGATATTCAACCCGCTGTTGTTGGGCGGTCTTTTCATCGGAGCCATGATGGCCTTTGTTTTCTGTGCCATGACCATGAAAGCTGTTGGCCGTGCCGCCGGTGCAATGGTTGAAGAAGTTCGCCGTCAGTTCCGCGAAATCCCCGGTATTATGGAAGGTACAGGTAAACCTGAATACGCGAAATGTGTTGAAATCTCAACCAAAGGCGCGCAAAAGGAGATGCTCGTACCGTCGCTCCTGGCCATCATTATCCCGGTTGCAACCGGAATCCTGTTGGGTGTTGCCGGTGTTATCGGCTTGCTTGCCGGTGGCCTGACTGCCGGCTTTACCCTTGCCGTGATGTTGAACAACGCAGGTGGTGCCTGGGACAATGCCAAAAAATATATTGAAAAAGGAAACCACGGCGGCAAACGCAGCGAAGCTCACAAGGCAGGTGTGGTTGGTGATACCGTTGGTGACCCATTCAAAGATACTTCGGGCCCATCGCTCAATATCTTAATTAAATTGATGGCAATGGCTTCGGTAGTTATGGCCGGGGTAACCGTTACCTTCAGTTTATTTTAACAGTTGATCCTTAGAATAAGAAACCCCGTCGTTCCGATGGGGTTTTTTTATGCCCGACAGGCAACTGCCAAACAAAAACTGCGTGAAAAAAGGACTTGTTGTTGAACGAAATTGGCCAACATTTGTTATTAGCATACAAACAAACTTAAAAGCAGATTAGGCTATGGCAGATTTACGGACAACCTTTATGGGAGTTGAACTGAAAAACCCCATTATTCTTGGAGCATCGAGTATGGTCGAAGACTTAAATGTGATAAAGAAACTGGAACGTGCAGGAATTTCGGCCATTGTTTACCGCTCTCTCTTCGAAGAACAGATTAATCTGGAACAGATTCAGTTCGACGATATGCTGGGCGAATACAATTACCGCAACGCCGAAATGGTCAATATATTCCCTGAAGTAAAACATGGCGGCGCCAAAGAACACCTCTTCAATCTGAGAAGGCTGATTGACAGTGTAAACACACCTGTTTTTGCCAGTTTAAATGCCATCTACGACCAGTCGTGGGAAGAGTATGCCCTTGAACTGGAAAAGACCGGAATTGCAGGCCTTGAGTTAAATTTTTACGATGTACCCGTCGATGCTGCCGTCAGCGGGGCCAAAACAGAAGCCCATCAGTTGAAAATATTGCAGAAACTGAAAAAACTGGTTCAGATTCCTGTCAGTGTAAAGCTAAGCCCTTTTTATGCCAATCCGCTCAATTTCATTACCGAAGTCGACCAGGCTGGTGCCGATGGGGTAGTCATTTTCAATCGCTTCTTCCAACCTGAAATCAATATCGACAACGAAGAGTTTTTCTATCCGTTCGATTTGACCCACGAAAAAGATTATCAGATAAGCCTCCGTTTTGCCGGATTGCTCTATGGCCATATCGGCGCTGATATCTGTGCCAGCCGGGGCATCTCCGATGGCAAGGATGTGATTAAAATGTTGCTGGCCGGGGCAACCAGCGTTCAGGTAGTAAGCACCATTTACCGCAACAAGGCCAGCCATGTGACCAATATGATTGAAACCCTCGAAGGGTGGATGGATGCCAAAGGGTACAAAACCATCAGCGAATTTGCCGGCAAGCTGTCGATGAAGAACCAGAAAGACCCTTACGCCTACAAACGGGCACACTATGTCGATATCCTGATGAAATCGGGCGATATTATCAAAAAATACCCTATGATTTAAACTTTTCGAAACCCGGTAGACTACCGGGTTTTTTATTGACAAACAGGCTGATATTTGTTATTGTAAATCCGAATAGTTTAATGTAACTTTAATCGTTACAGTTCAAAGTTTTATTGTTACAAACCTGCTAACGCACAAACTAATGGAGACTATTCAGGAGCTTATCGCTGAGCTTGCCAACAAGCACGGACGGTCGCGCGAAAGCCTGTTGCCCGTCCTCCAGGGGGTTATCGATCAGGAGAAATACCTCTCAGAGAAATCGATGGTCGAGATAGCCCGCGAACTGGATCTACCTGCCGCCGAAGTCTACGGCACCGCTACCTTTTATTCCTTCCTCGACCATCAGAAGATGGGAAAGTATGTCATCCGCGTATGTAAAACCATCTCCTGCGCCATGAAAGGCAAAAACCAGATTATGCTTGCCCTGCAGGACATGTTGAATATCACTGCCGGACAAACTACCCCCGACGGCCGCTTCTCGCTGGTCGAAACCAACTGCCTCGGCTGGTGCCACAAGGCACCCGCAATGGTCATTAACCACGAAGTCTATACCGACCTTACCCCCGAACGGGTGAGGGAGATTATTGGGGCCTATATCCGCAAGGAAAATTAATCCAGACAGGCAAACATCAGTCTGGGATCCCCATGCCTACTGGCAAAAGGCTGCAAACTACAGGCTTCTGCCGTTAAATAACCCAACACACGAATGAACGAATAAACACCACACTCAATGGCCGAAATCCATCAACTGCTGAAACGGGCCGACTTTATCTTCATTAACGATAACGACTGGGAAAATATCCTGCTGAAAACCATTCAGCGGCCCAAACAGGAACTGATTAATGAATTGATTAGTTCCGAACTGAAAGGACGCGGAGGCGCCGGCTTCCCTACCGGATTGAAGTGGAAACTCACCTCCGAGGTACACTCCGGCAAAAAATATGTCATTTGCAATGCCGACGAGGGAGAACCGGGGACCTTCAAAGACCGCGAGATATTGACCAAAGTGCCCTATAAAGTATTGACGGCCATGGCAGTTTGCGGATACATCATCGATTCCGACGAAGGAATCATCTATCTGCGGGGCGAATATCAGTTTCTGCAAAAATCGCTCGAAGCGGCCATCAACGAATTCAACTACTACACCAAAAAGATTGCCCTCAACTTCCCGATTCAGGTATTTCTGGGCGCCGGTGCCTATATCTGTGGCGAAGAGACGGCGTTGTTCGAATCGCTCGAAGGCAAACGGGGCGAACCACGCAACAAACCGCCCTACCCCACTACTTCAGGCTTCCGCGACCATCCCACCGTCATCAATAATGTCGAAACACTGGCCCATACCTATACCATATTTAAGTATGGGGCCAAAAAGTTCTACGACCTTGGGGTACAATACTCGCGAGGCTCCAAACTCTTCTCCGTATCGGGCGACACACCCAAACCGGGGATTTACGAACTGGAACTGGGCATGAGCCTTTATGATTTTGTCGACGAATTTGGCGATGGCGATACCAAAGCCGTTCAGGTTGGCGGCGCCTCAGGCTTTCTGGTACCCCGAAAGAAATTCAATGAAACGGCCATCGGTTATCAGGGCAAGCTGGTTGGCATTTCGCTGCCTACCGGTGGTTCGATGATGCTTTTCAACAGTTCGCGTTCGATGTACAATGTGCTCGACAACTATCTCGAATTCTTCCGCGAAGAGTCGTGCGGACAGTGTACACCCTGCCGTGTAGGGTGTCAGCAACTGCTGGCCGGTATCAAAGCGGTGAAACGGGGCGAGCGGCCGGCCAGTTATCTCGACAAGCTGCTCAAACTGAGTGAAACCATGCAGCTCACCGCCAAATGCGGCCTGGGTCAATCGGTAGCCAATTCGTTCGCATCGATAGTCGAAAATTTCAGGGAAGAGATGATCTATTAAAAATGAAGATTATGGCAAACAGTATCAATATCACGATAAACGGCATTGCCCTGTCGGTGGGTGCCGGCACCACCATCCTCGATGCAGCCAAAAAGGTTAATGTGGTAATACCTACGCTCTGTAACCATCAGGATATCTGTGTGGCAGGCAACTGCCGTGTTTGTGTGGTCGAGATAGCGGGCCAGAAAAGGCTCTCGGCAGCCTGTGCCACCCCCTGCGAAGAGGGCATGGATATTCTTACCAACAGCCTGAAAGTGCGCAACTGCCGCAAACACATTATCGAGCTGTTGCTGTCGGAACATAACTCCGACTGCACCAAATGTTACAAAAACGGATTGTGCGAATTGCAGTCGCTCGCATCGGAATATAAAATCATGACGCAGGATTTTATCGAACTCTTCCGAATGAAGCGGTACACCATCGACTACTATTCGCCCAGCATTATTAAAGACGACAGCAAATGTATCCGCTGCCAACGCTGCGTGCGCACCTGTGCCGAGCTGCAGGGGGTTAACGCGCTGACGGTCGCCCACAAAGGCGACAAGATGAAGATATCGACCTTCTTCGACAAGCCGATGAACGATGTGGTCTGTACCAACTGCGGACAGTGTGTTAACCGTTGTCCCACCGGGGCACTGGTCGAAAAGAACTATATCGAAGAGGTTTGGGAAGCCATTTCCGACCCCAAACTGCATGTAGTGGTACAGACCGCCCCTGCCGTACGGGTTGGCCTGGGCGAAGAGTTGGGTTATCCGGCCGGTTCACGCGTCACCGGCAAAATGGTAGCTGCCCTGAAACGCCTCGGCTTCGATTCGGTGCTCGACACCGACTTTACCGCCGACCTGACCATTATGGAAGAGGGTACCGAACTGCTGACCCGGTTGCGCAAAGCGCTGAAAGACAAAGAGGAAAATGTAGCATTGCCAATGGCCACCTCCTGTTCGCCGGGTTGGATAAAATATATCGAGCATATGTATCCCGAATATCTGGCCAATCTGTCGACCTGCAAATCGCCTCAACAGATGTTTGGCGCACTGGCCAAGACCTACTATGCCAAAGCCCGCAATATTGAACCGGAGCGGATTATATCGGTTTCGGTGATGCCCTGCACCGCCAAAAAGTTCGAAGCAGCCCGGCCTGAGATGCATGCCAGTGGCTACCGCGATGTCGATTATGTGCTGACCACCCGCGAACTGGCCATTATGATTAAACAGGCCGGCATCCATTTTGCCCATCTCGACGACATGGAATTCGACCGTTTGATGGGCGAATCGACCGGAGCCGGGGTCATCTTCGGCGCGACAGGCGGAGTAATGGAAGCGGCGTTGCGTACCGCCTACGAGATTGTCACCGGGCGTGAGATTCCCTTTAAAAACCTCGAAGTAACAGCCGTCAGGGGCATGGAAGGGGTCAAAGAGACGACCATTACCATCGAAAAACCATTGCCCGAATGGTCATTCCTCGATGGTGTACAACTGAATTGTGCCGTAGCCCACGGGCTGACCAATGCCAAATTGGCGATGGATGCCGTAAAGAATGGCACTGCAAAGTTCCATTTTCTGGAGGTAATGGCCTGCCCCGGTGGTTGTCTGGGCGGCGGTGGTCAACCCATACCCACCAATGCCGAGATACGCAAGAGACGAGCAGCCGCCATCTATGCCGAAGACGGCGGCAAACCATTGCGCAAGTCGCACCAAAATCCCGAGGTGATTAAGATATATCAGGATTTTCTCGGAAAGCCCAACGGAGAGCTTTCGCACCATCTGCTGCATACCACTTATCAGCCCAGAGAGCGGTTTTAGCGCACAGCAACAAGCATGGATATGCGAGTCAGCCCGCTCTTTGGGATAAAGCGGAAAGGTAGAGAAGTACCCAAAATCGAGCCATCACCCATCTTACGACAGGTATATTACGCTTATATCTTTTATTATTCATCGACCTTTTTGCTCCTTTGGGCTTATACAACCCCGCAACCAACGCCCCGTTTGCTCCATTCACAGGGAGAGTTAATGCGGAGTTGATGCGGAGTTAATGCGGAGTTGATGCGGAGTTATCATAGAATCGAGTATGCCAATGGCATTGCTGCATTAATAATTGGGCAACTCCGTTGCCCAATCTTTGTAGAAAGAGAATATCCCCTGTAATGGACGGCAGCGGAGCTGTCGAATCTGGTTGGGTTGGGTTAAGATTTCGCAGCTACGCTGCTCAGGGTTGTAGCTGTTGACCTGTGCTACAAAGATGCAGCGGCTACGCCGCCGGTCGTAAAAACAATAATCCAAGACTCCCAAATCGTGTATGCCAATGGCACTGCTGCATTAATAATCGGGCAACGGAGTTGCCTAATATTTTAATGTTCTAATCGTACCATTCAAACAAATATTTGCTGTCGTATTCAATATCATTTTCCTGAAGAATTCTTAAGTATTCATCCCTGAAAGTTGTCTTCTTATGGTGAATAGGTTGGTTTAATATGTATTTAGCCACAGTATCAATCTGTGATCTCGAGTAGGTGAATGAACCAAAACCATCTTGCCAGGCAAATTTGCCTGCAATCCATTTGTTGTTCTTTATAAATATTGATGATGACGTTTTGATGTCTCGTGTTAGGTCGGACACTGAAATAGCAGGATGTAAGCCAAGTAGAATATGGGTATGATCGGAATTACAAAAAATTGATAGGGGCTTACATCTTTTATTTGAAATTATCCCACAGATATATTTTTCCAATTCATCACGATGATACTCTGGGATGATATTGGCTCGCCCCAAAACTGCGAACACAACCTGCACATACATCTGACTATAAGTGTTTGCCATATAAATTTGGTTTTAGTTAGATTAAAGATACGAAAGAGTAATGGAATATAATACAAATCCTATCGGGCAACGGAGTTGCCCAATCTTTGTAGAAAGAGAATATCCCCTGTAATGGACGGCAGCGGAGCTGTCGAATCTGGTTGGGTTGGGTTAAGATTTCGCAGCTACGCTGCTCAGGGTTGTAGCTGTTGACCTGTGCTACAAAAATTCAGCGGCTACGCCGCCGGAAGGTGATAATGTGGAATCTATTCATTCGTCCCCTTACCTCCCCTGTGGGGGGAGGTCGGGAGAGGGCTTTTGATTTATGTCCATTCCGGAAACTGTGTCCGGTTCAGGTCGAGGGTGGCGATGGTCTGCATATCCTGTTGGTCGAGTTCGAAATCGAAGATATTCAGGTTTTCAACCATATGCGCTTTGTTTTGCGACCGTGGAATGGCCACCACGCCCCGCTGGAAATGCCACCGCAGACAGACCTGCGCAATGCTTTTTTGATGCTTTTTGCCGATGGCGGCAAGCGTTTCGTTGCTGAAGATACCGTTGCGTCCGGCCGCAAAAGGCGACCATGCTTCCATTTGTACCTGCTCTTTTTTCAATACATCATAGAGTTTGTGCTCCTGAAAGAAAACATGGGTCTCGATTTGATTGATGGCAGGCTCAACAGTAGCATACCCCATCAGTTCGGCCAGTTGTTCGGGTTCGAAGTTGCTGATGCCGATAGCCCTGATTTTTCCCGCTTTATACAGCTCTTCCATCGCTTTCCACGACCCTTTTACATCGCCGCGCGGACGGTGTATCAGGTACAAATCGAGATAATCGAGCCCCAGTTTGTCGATAGAGGTCTGGAAAGCTTTTTTGGTCCCCTCGTAGCCCGAGAAGTCGACCCATAGTTTGGAGGTGACAAAGAGCTCTTCCCTCTTAATTCCACTTCGTTTGATGCCCTGCCCCACCACCTCTTCGTTGGTGTAGACATGGGCGGTATCGATTAGCCGGTAGCCGACCGAGATGGCGTCAAAGACACTCCGCTCGCCCACTTCACCGGTAAGGCTGTTGGTCCCGAAACCGATACGTGGCATGGCAATACCGTTGTTTAACTTCACCGTGGGGATGGTACCACTGGCCGGAGCGGCATTGTCGGCAGCCAGCAGTTGGTTTCCACTGAAAGGGATAAGCAGGCCTGAAGCGGCCAGAAGAGAGCCGGCACGTAGAAATGCACGGCGGTTGATTCCGTTGGAAGGACGATTATTCTTCATCGTGATTACAGTTGGTTGGGTTCAAATATACTATTTTTCCGTTGCTGAACGAAAAATATGGCAGGGGCAAAAAATCGGGCCAATTTTAATCGCTACATTTGTTTTTGAACCAACAACAATGCAATGCGATATCCGAAACCCTCACTGCTGCTATGGCTCGCGCTGCTGCTTCCGTACTTTGGAGCGGCACAAAACAGTTGGAACGGCAAACGATGTGCCGTGGTGCTCACTTACGACGATGCGCTGAATGTCCATCTCGACAAAGTGATCCCCTCGCTCGATTCGGCCGGTTTCCGGGGAACTTTTTATATCAACGGCAGTGCGGCAACGCTCGAGACACGGCTAAACGACTGGCGGATGGCCGCCTCCAGAGGTCACGAACTGGGGAACCATTCGCTGACCCATCCGTGCGATGGTTCGCTGCCGGGGCGTACGTGGGTGTCGGCCGAGAGCGATTTGAGCCGCTATTCGGTAGCCCGTGCGGTCAATGAAATCCGTTTCACCAATACCCTGTTAAAGGCTATCGACGGGAAGGACGAACGCACCTTTGCCTATCCCTGCGGCGATTCGCTGATTGGGAAGGTTAATTACTACGATCAGGTGCAGCATCTGTTTGTTGCCGCGCGCGGGGTTACCGGCGCGATGCTTACTGCCACCGATGCCAACTGGGAGAGTGTCAATTGTTATGGCATGAATGGCCAATCGGGCGACGAAATGGTAGCGTTGGTTAAATCGGCAATGGCACAGGGCAAGCTGCTGGTATTTCTGTTTCACGGGGTAGGCGGTGAGCACAGCCTTAATGTTTCCATCGAAGCCCATTATCAGTTGGTCAGTTTTCTGAAACAGCACAATAACGAGATTTGGGTAGCCCCGCTGGTCGAGGTGGCCAAAGCAGTCAGGGGAAAAACGGAAGAGTAATCCTAACACATCTTCGTTAATATTATCAGAATGTCAAATAACTGGACACGTGAAGAGCTAATTTTAGCATTCAATCTTTACTTAAAGATTCCTTTTGGAAAATTTCATCATGGGACCAAAGAGGTAGTTGAGTTATCAACTTTAATTCATCGAACTCCAAGTGCAGTTGCAATGCGTTTAAGCAACTTTGCAAGTGTTGACCCATATCACCAAAACAGAGGAGTTGTAGGATTGCGTGGCGGTCTTGCTCAAGTTCAACCAATTTGGGAAGAATTTAGCAACAACAAAGAAGAGTTAATTTTTGAGAGTGAAAAAATTCTTGCTCATATTCAAAAAACATCGATCGAAAATAAGTACAGAAATATCTTAACTGGTATTGAAAATCTTACTGGCGAAACAAAAGTTAGAGAAGTAAAAACACGTATCAACCAAGATGTCTTTCGGCAAATTGTGTTGGCGAACTACACTGGGAAATGTGCTGTAACAGGGTTCAGTAACTCAAGTTTTTTAATCGCCAGTCATATTATACCTTGGTCAATCGATATAAAAAACAGGCTCAACCCCCAAAATGGAATTTTGCTCAACTCGTTACACGACAAAGCCTTTGAGAATGGATATATAGCTATCAATAATGATTTCCAAATTTTAATTTGTAGTGAATTTCTTAAGTCAAAAGACAGTTTTGTACAAAGCTATTTTTCAGTCTTTCATCATAAAAAGATTCAAATGCCAGTTCGGTTTTTGCCTGATACAGAACTTTTGGAAAAGCATTTCCAAGAAAGATTTCTTGGATAGGAGTACCGATGTTACTTGTATTTCAATGACACGACCATTTGTCTTAGATGGTATCGTTAAGGTAACTGACTTAACTCATAAACCATAAAAACCATCTTCCCCCCAAAAGCGTTATATTTGTTGCAAGAAACACGATGATGGCAGAAAGCAATATCAGCAATTGGAAAGCGGGGGTGATTCGACCGGAAGAGATTGATAAATATCTGGTTAACGGTAAAGATTTTATCGATGAGCAGGCTATTTTCGATACGCTGGCCGCCAATCGTCGTCCAGATAAGGCTTTCATCCGCGATATTCTGCAAAAGTCGCTTTCCATAAAAACCCTCTCGCCCAACGAGACGGCTGCCCTGCTGCATGTCGAAGAGCCGGAGCTGTGGGAGGAGATCAATGCCACCGCTCTGCAGTTGAAGAAAAAGGTGTACGATAACCGTATCGTCTTTTTTGCGCCGTTATATTGCTCGAACCTCTGTGTCAACAACTGTGAGTATTGTGGTTTCCGCGAAGCCAACAACCGTGAGGTGCGCCGCCGCCTGACGATGGAGGAGATTCGGCGCGAGACGGTTTCGGTATTGAACGAAGGGCATAAGCGGTTGATTCTGGTCTTTGGCGAACATGCCCGTACCGATGCCGATTATATGGTAGAGGCCATTCGAACGGTCTATTCGGTCGAGGAAAAGGCGCCTGTTTCGGGACGGCCAACCAATATCCGCAGGGTCAATATCAACGCTGCCCCGATGGAGATGGCCAAACTGAAACGGCTGAAAGAGGCCGGTATCGGCACCTATCAGGTGTTTCAGGAGACTTACCATCACGATACTTACCGTTCGGTGCATCCGGCCAACACCATCAAAGGCGACTACCGCTGGCGGCTCTATTCGCTCCACCGGGCCATCGAGGCAGGGCTCGACGATGTGGCCATTGGTGCCCTTTTCGGCCTCTACGACTGGCGCTTCGAGGTGATGGGACTGCTGCACCACACCCTCGATTTGGAACGGCAGTTTGGCATAGGGCCGCATACCCTCTCCTTCCCCAGGATGACCCCTGCATCGGGCTCGTGGCTGAGCAGCAACTCGCAATATCATGTTACCGACGAACAGTTTAAAAAACTGGTGGCGGTGCTGCGCCTCTCGGTGCCCACGGCGGGGATGATTGTGACGGCCCGAGAGAAAGCCGAAATCAAACGGGAGGTGATTCAGTTGGGCTGTACCCAGACCGATGCTTCGACCCGCATTGGCATTGGGGCCTATTCGGACCAGAAGAGCGAGGAAGATTTGGATAAGAAACAGTTTACCATTGGCGACCCGCGCGATTTGGACGAGGTGATCCGCGAAGTGGGCCGTATGGGCTATATCTCGTCGTTCTGTACGGCAGGTTACCGTTGCGGCCGTACCGGCGAGACCATTATGGGGATGCTGAGCCACTGCGTAGAAGGAAAATTTTGTAAGCTGAACGCGGTATTGACCTTTCGCGAATACCTGAGCGACTATGCCTCGGCCGAGACCCGTGCCATTGGCGAACCGCTTATTGTACAGGAGATGAAAGAGATTGAAGAGATGGACTATTTTCAGAAACGTCCCCACCTGATGGAGAAGTTCCGCAAAGATTACGAGTGGATTTTGGCCGGCGAACGCGATTTGTACCTGTAAGTGCATCGGCTGTTGTTGAAATTGGTTATTTTCGGGTTGAATTTCAACAACCAATTATCCGACATGAAACTGACAAACAAAATTATCCTGTTCGCTTTATTGCTTTCGGGCCAAACGCTTTGGGCCCAGACTTATCAACTTGTATCGCCCGACCAACAGTTGCAGGTAACAGTCCAAAATGACGACCTCCTCACCTATTCCGTCACTTTTAAAGGCAATCCGGTTATCGAAAAATCGCTGCTGGGCTTTGAATTTCGCACCGAGCCGGCCATGAAAGGCGGTTTTGCCGTGGTGGGCGATTCCCGTAAAGAGATAAACGAGACATGGTTTCCGGTGGTAAAATCGAAACATGCTTCGGTAGTGGACCACTGCAACGAAATCACCCTTTCGCTGAAAGAGAAAGCAGCTCCAATGCGCGAGATGCAACTTCAGTTTCGCGCCTACAACGATGGGGTGGCTTTTCGTTACCACCTGAGCCGTGCCGAAAAGATTGGCGAACGGCAAATCACCAAAGAACTGACCACTTTTGCCATCGCCGGCGACCCGAAAGCCTGGGTAGTAGCCTATGGCGGCTATTCGACATCGAACGAAGCGGAGTTTATGGAACAGCCGCTCAGCAAGCTGAACGAACAGTCGATTGCCGGTATGCCCCTGCTGATGGAGCTAACCCCCCACTGCTGGATGGCCATTACGGAAGCTAAAATTGATAACTACGCCGCCTTTTATCTGGGCACCAACGGTACCACCAACCAGCTGGTAACAAAGCTCGTTCCGTTTCCGGGCGAAGCGGAAGAAGGGGTTAAGGTTCGTTTTGCCGACGAGGCAGATACCCCCTGGCGCGTAGTGATGATGGGCGAATCGCCCGGCCGGTTAATTGAATCGGAAATGATACAGAACCTGAATGATCCATGTGCCATAAAAGATCCCTCGTGGATTAAGCCGGGTATCAGTGCCTGGGACCACTGGTGGAGCGGCGAAGTAAAAATGGAGATGCCGGTTATCAAACAATATATCGATTTGGCATCGGCAATGGGCTGGCCCTATATGCTGGTCGACTGGCAGTGGTATGGCCCCTTCAACCAACCCAAAGCTGATATTACCCAATGGGCACCTCAGATCGATATGCCGGAGATTATCCGTTATGCGGCAACCAAAAATGTGAAAATCATTGTATGGCTCTATAGCAGCGATGTGAACCGCAATGCAGCCTACAAAAAGGCCTTCCCGTTGTACCACTCGTGGGGCGTGGCTGGTATTAAAATCGACTTTATGGATCGCGACGACCAGCCAATGGTGAACTGGTACCACGATATCATTCGTTGTGCCGCCGACAATAAGTTATTGGTCGATTTTCACGGTGCCTATAAACCCGATGGCATTATTCGGACCTGGCCCAATATGATTACCCGCGAAGGGGTAATGGGCAACGAGTATTATAAATTTTCGGATAAGATGAGCCCGGAACACAACGTTAAACTGGCCTTTACCCGCATGTTGGCCGGACAAATGGACTACACGCCGGGGGGCTTCTTAAATGTCACCCGCGCGCAGTGGAAACAGCAGACTCCTGCACTGGTTTGGAACACCCGGGCAGCCGAGCTTTCGAAATTTGTGATTTATGAGAGTCCGCTTACCGTGGTTTGCGACCATCCCAATCATATCATAAATCAGCCGGGAGCCGATTTTCTGAAGATTGTACCTACCGTATGGGACGATATCCGCTATATGGGCGGCTATCCGGGCGAATATGTGGCCATTGCCAAAAAAGATGGCCAGCGGTGGTTTGTGGGAGTGATGAACAACAGCAAAGCCAGAGAGGTAACGTTGAAACTTGATTTTCTTCCGAAAGGAGATTATGAGATGGAGATTTGGGCCGATGGTAAAAAAGCCGATACAGAACCTTCTCAGTTGCAGAAATCGTTGAAGCCACTGAAAGGAGACGATGAAATCACCGTTCGGATGGCCAACAATGGCGGCTGGGTGGCCGTTATCCGATCGAAATAAAAATAACAAATATGCCAAAGCCCCTATATCGGTTTGACATCGCCGTTATCGAAAAACGGTTTCCCTATTTCGAGGCCGGATTGAAGTCGGCTATTGGGGAACATGGCGAATTGATAGCCATTGCCGAAGGCGAAGAGTTGATTCGCGACGGGCAATATATCAAGTCGTTTCCGCTGGTGATAGAGGGAACCGTAAGGGTGTACCGGTTGGACGACGATGGCCGGGAACTTCTGCTTTACTATTTAAATCCGGGCGAGGTTTGCGCCATGGCCCTCACCTGCTGTATGGGTCATATCCGCAGCAATATTAAAGCAGTGGCCGAAAGCCCCGCCACGGTTGTACGTGTTCCGGTACCGCTGCTCGACCAGTGGATGGCAACCTATCGCACCTGGAAGGAGTTTGTGATGTATGCCTATCGCCGCCGCTTCGACGAACTGCTGGAAACCATCGATGGTATCGCCTTTATGAATATGGACAGCCGGTTGCTGAAGTTCTTTACCGACAGATATAAATCGACCAACCAGACCACCTTTACCGGTACCCATCAGGATATTGCGCTGGCGCTGAACAGCTCACGCGAAGTGGTTTCGCGACTGCTGAAAAAACTGGAGCAACAACGGCGTATCGTGATTGGACGGAACAAGATTGATTATTCGGCGCTGGTTTAAAGAGGAGGCAAAGATAAGGGCTACACGGATTGTGATATTTTTTTTCAGGATGAAAAAAACTTGCATGGGCGGGATGTCGCTTTACAGCATATAGCCGCACCTAACAAGATAGAGGTTATGACCAATTGTCGGCTGTTCGCGATAACATTCGCCAAAAGGCAATCATCAGTAAAAAAAAATATTTGCAACCTTGAAGCTATCGAGAACCTTGAGGTGCGGCTGACAGTAGTGGCAGACCGACGGGCAGCGGAGGTTTGCCGACGGACAGCGGAGGTTTGCCGACGGACAGCGGAGGTTTGCCGACGGGCAGCGGGCTATTTCCGACAGGCAGCGGAGGTTTGCCGCTCCGGCATTTCTCCGCCAGGCTATGGCAATTGTCCGCCAATGCCGGCTGGCTCCCCGCCAGACTTTGCGTTTTACCGGCTCCCCGCATAAACGGCAAAGAAAGACCCCCTATACCGGTGGCGATCGGAATAGGGGGCTTTTCGTTACATCGTATTCGGCAATGTCTACTTCTGGGCAACAATCTGATGAATGGCCTCTCCTTTGTAGTTGATAAAGCTCATTTTCAGTTCGTTTTTACCAAGGCTCATCACACTGAACCCTTCGTCGGATGAACAGAATTGGGTATCGGGCCCTTTAATTGGCTCACGCCCCAGCGAAGCGGAGGCATTGACCACATAATTGACCACACTGCCCTCTTTGCGCAGATGCTGAAAGGTATGCGAATGGCCGGCAATATAGAAATCGACCTGATGTTTACGCAGAATAGGGTCGAGCGATGCTATTAGCGAAGGGGCATCGGCACGTTTCTTCTCCGAGACATAGATGGGATGATGGCCAATCACGATATTGAACTTTGTTGCCGAAACCGTCAAAACACTGTCCATCCAGGCCAGCTGGCGGGCAGTATCCTGTTTCTGAACATCGGGATATTTGTCGGGTTCGCTCCAGTATTCTTTCATCAAAGGGGTAGTATCGATGAAAAGGATCGTTAAACTGGCATGGTCGTCCGTTTCGGGGATTACCTTGGTGTAGTATCGGGCAGGCATCACCCAGCGGCGGCTGATTTTCGAATAGTCGAGTACGGCATCTGTATTCCCGCGATATTCGTGATTCCCCAGAATGGGAAACCAGTCGATCATCAGGTCGGGATGGCTATAGATGGTTTCAAAGTTGGTCATCCATAGCGGGTCGGCTGTACTTTGAACACCATTGAAGTGGTGACAGTCGCCAGCCAGGGCCACAAATTCGATATCGAGCGAATCGGCCATATTGCCCATCAGTTCGGCAATGGGTTTTTGTTTGAAATAGCCGTTACGTCCCAAATCGTTGGCTACATAAAAGTTCAATCCGTCATCGTAAACGGATGAACCAAATTTCGATGTTAACGTTGCTTGGGTAGCCGCGGGCTGACAGGCGGAAAAGGTGTAAAGCAACGTGATAACCAAAAGGGTAAAAAGCAATTGTTTTTTCATCAGTTTCAATTTTAAAGGAAATTCCTGAGCTGCAACTAAAAGCCGCAGCATCAGGATTCCATGATAATCAAAAATATTGAATCAAATCAAAATGTAAGTTTAACTCCTGCATCAAAACGAACATTGTAGTATTCGGCTTGCATGGTATACTGTTCGCTACCTTGATAGTATCGCAATGGCTGATTGAGCATATTGTTCACATTTCCATACACATTAAGGTATTTTCCAATTTTATAATTGAGATTCAGGTCAAGATAATTTACCTTATCGTAGTAGCGATCGTAAATAGTTGCACTACCCAACTCATCAATAAAATCGGAAGCAAAGTTATAAGATATACGGGCGGTGAGCTTTTTAGATTCGTAAGCCAGCGAAGCATTTAAGGTATGCGCCGGAGTCCCGGGCAACCTCAACTCCTCCTCTTCACGATCTTCGATATTGAAATGCTTAACTTTAGAGTAGTTGTAGGTGTAATTGGCATAGAGCGATAAGTTTTTCAGGAATCCCGGCAGGAAGAAGAGTTTTTGCTGAACCGAGGTTTCGATACCAAACAGTGAGGCATCGCCGGCATTGACAGGCTCTTTGTATTTGTTCCAAACGTTGCCGCTGAAATTGTAATCGCGCAACGTCTTCTCAACAATAAAATCTTTGATATCCTTGTAGAAAAAGCCTAACGAAATCAAATTGGCCTGGCTCAAATAAAATTCGCTCATCAAATCGAAGTTCATCGAAAGAGTTGGTTTCAGATTTGGGTTACCCACAACCACCTCATTGTCTTCGTAGTTCAACTCCTGATGGGGAGCCAGATCGAAATATTTCGGACGGGCAATGGTGTTGGTATAGGCCCCTTTCAGTTGTACTTTATCGCTGAATTTGTACCGCATAATTACCGACGGGAGAAAGTTGGTATAACTATCGAGCTAACCTTTAACCTCTTTCAACGAGCCATCGCCAACGGCATCGATAACCCACTGGCGAGCATTGTAGA
>CAYOJD010000076.1:0-16352 GCA_964404205.1 uncultured Prolixibacteraceae bacterium | reverse complement strand
CGGCTTTGAAGCCTTCCTTTCCATAGTAATCATCTGCGTTAATGACGATAAACGATTGGCAATGTTGCACCTGTATTGAAGCAATTTTCTTTCGGTATCTTCAAATGGTTGCCAGTTATTTTATAAGAATAAGATAATGAATTAATTGCTTAATTTACTAATATTTGTTTAGCCTTGAAATTTTACGGTAGCTTTTTGGGCTTATTTTTTACTTTTATCAAAAATATGATGATTGCATGAAAAGTTACGATCCACAGATGCACACCGCCGAACATATCCTGAACCAAACGATGGTGCAGATGTTTGGATGTGAGCGCTCATTTTCAAGTCATATCGAACGAAAAAAATCGAAGTGCGACTATCGCTTCGAACGCGCGCTTTCAACCCTTGAAGAAGGGGAACTCGTTGGCCGAATCAACGAAATAATAGCCGGTAACTTTGATGTTGACGAGCATTTTATTGACCGGGATGAGGCTGCTGAAAGATACAACCTTTCGCGTTTGCCTGACGATGCGGGTGAAACCGTTCGAATAGTTACGGTTGGCGGTTATGATGCCTGTCCCTGTATTGGGCCGCATGTTCAGAATACGGCTGAGATTGGGCGCTTCCAGCTCATATCTACTACGTGGGAAGAGGGAATCCTCAGGGTGCGGTTTAAGTTGGAACGCCCCTTATAGTCCAATTCTTGTTTCACCATTCTATATCAACCATGCCTTCACTCGAAATCTATAAAGCTTCAGCAGGTTCAGGAAAGACTTTCAGTATTGTGCTGAACTATCTGACACTGGTCCTTCAGCGTCCCGCATCGTACCGCAATATATTGGCCGTTACCTTTACCAACAAAGCAACGACCGAAATGAAGGATCGCGTTTTGAAAGAGTTGCAGCTTCTTTCGACAGGCGAAGCCTCTGGTCAGCTTAACGAGTTGATGAAACGGTTGAAAAAGAGTGAGGTAGAAATCAGAACGAGTGCCCGTTTTATTTTAAAATCGATTCTGCACGACTATTCCCGTTTCTCGGTAAGCACCATCGATAGCTTTTTCCAACGTGTAGTACGTTCGTTTTCACGTGAGATGCACCTGAACAGTTCCTTCCGGACTGAAATTGATACACGTTCGGTGTTAGACGAAGCTGTTGACAGAATCTTTCTGGAGATTGACAACAACGATGAACTTCGAAACTGGATGCTTAATTATGCTGAAGAAAAACTATCGGAAGGAAAGGATTGGAATTTTAGAAAAGAATTGGTCGGGCGGGGTGAATTGGTTTTTAGCGAAGCATTTAAAACTTTTGGCGAAGGCTTGTTGCAAAAGCTGAAAGACAAAAGTTATCTGATTGCTTATGGCGATACTTTGCGAAAAATCGTTGCCGAATATGAGGACGAACTGAAAAGATTGGGAAACCAGGGACTTTCAGTTTTAGGTCAATCAGGTTTGAAAATTGACGATTTCAAATACGGGACAAACTCCTTTGCCAACCATTTTCAGAAGCTAAGCAACGCCAACTTCGAATGGCCCGGAAAAAGGGTAATCGATGCTTGTAATAACCCGGACAGCTGGTATACCACTAAAACAGCGGTGGAAAAAATAGCGAGGATTCAATCGGTGTACGATGAGTTGAACCAACTGCTTTGCCAGTCGATAGAAACAATGAATGCAAAATCGTTGAACTATAACAGTGCGAAAGCCATTTTAGGCAATCTGTTCACTTTCGGTTTGACGACTGATATTGCGTTGAAAATAAATGAGGTTTCCGTTGAGCGAAACATGATGTTGCTGAACGACTCGGGGCATTTGCTGATGCGAGTAATTGGCGATCAGGATGCCCCTTTTGTCTATGAAAAGATGGGTGAGGTATATCACCATTTTATGCTCGACGAGTTTCAGGATACATCGCAATTGCAGTATCGAAATTTTCGTCCATTGATTACCAATGCGTTGTCCGAAGGTTATAAAAGCATGGTGGTTGGCGATGTAAAGCAATCAATCTATCGCTGGCGCAATGGCGATTGGAATCTGCTGGCCAATCAGTTGGAACACGATTTCAGTCACTTCGGTGTCGAAACAAAGCCTTTATCTACCAACTGGCGAAGTGGCAAGAATGTAATTTTCTTCAACAATACTTTTTTCAAATTCTCGGCACAATGTCTGAACGAAACGTTTGACCAGGCGCTTTCCACTGCTGAAAATTATACTGATTCGGAACTAAAAGGTATAATTCAAAAAGCTTATGATGATCATTATCAGAATGTTTCACCAAAATCGAAGGTTGAAGGCGAAGTATTGGTGAAATTTTTCGCCTCCGAAAAGAATATATTGAAATCGGAATTTCAGACGCAGGCACTCGAAGCGATGATTGACAGGATAGAGGAGTTGCAGGCTGCGGGTATTCATCCCTCGGATATTGCTATCTTGGTTCGCAAACGTGGTGAAAGCGAAAAAGTGGTCAAGGCGCTCTTTGAACGTAAAGCTGCTTTACCCGACTCGGGAGTTTGCTACAATATTGTTTCAAACGATTCGCTGGCGATTGGTCAATCGATTGCCGTTCAGTTTATTGTCGATATGTTGAAAATCGTTTCCCATCAAGGGAATGATATTGTCAGAGCAGAACTGCAACATTTTTATCAAATCATGTTTATCCCTGAGCATAAGGGATTTGGTAACGATTGGAATGCCAATTCTTTGTTAACCAGTTGGCTTAATGGTGAAAATATCAATCAGCTTTTGTCCTTGCCCCTTTACGAACTGGTTACACAAATAATTGCCGACTTTAAGTTAAATACTATCGACGGACAATTGACTTATATACAGACTTTTTTGGATATTGTGACGGAATATCATCGTGCCGAATCGGGTGGAATCTTCGGTTTTCTGGAATGGTGGGAGATGGTAGGCCGACTCAGAATGGTTACTATGGCTGAGGTATCGGACGCCATGAGGTTATTGACGATTCATAAGGCTAAAGGCTTGGAATTTAAAGCGATTATTATTCCCTTTTGCGATTGGAGCCTCTATCCGAAAACACCCGGAACATCACTTTGGGTTCATCCTTCGGTTGAGCCCTTCAGTCAGCTCGATTTGGTGCTGGTTGACTATGGCAAACAGTTGGCCAACAGTATTTTTGCCGGTGATTATTTTCGTGAAATGCTTTATAGTCTGGTCGATAACCTAAACCTGCTCTATGTTGCTTTTACGCGTGCAGTAAGTTCGCTAACCGTTTTTGCTCCTTATGCCGAAGCGGTTGATGCTCCGAAAACGGCTGCCCACCTGCTGCAGTTGGCTTTAGGCAATCCGCCGCTGCTCGATTCTGATGATTTGGAGAGATGTATCGATTTTAAATCTTTTTGGGATGAAGGGTCACATCTGCTTCGCGTTGGCAGTTTCGTTCAAGATGGACAGATGACAATTGACGATGCGAATGGTTTATTGATTGACCGATTGCAGTTTGCTGATAATAGTGAACGTTTGGGGCTGAAATTGCACAGCGAAGGTTATTTCAATTTTCATCAGGGCGAAAAGGCTGAGCGGATAAACTATGGACGTTTGGTGCATGAGATTTTTGAGCATATTAAATCGCGGACTGATGTTGAACCGACATTGCACAGAATGGTTGCCGAAGGTAAAATTTTAAGGTCTGAAAAGGGAAACCTGCAAAACCATATCGAAGAATTGATGAAAAACGAACCTGTTTCAGGTTGGTTCGACGGGAGCTGGAAAGTGTTGAACGAACGAGATATTTTACGTGGGGCAAACCGTAAACATCGTCCCGACAGGGTAATGATGCGTAATGGTGAAGTGGTAATTCTCGATTACAAAACCGGCGAACAACGGGATAAAGATATACATCAGGTGAAAGAGTATGCCGCTGATATCCAGCGTATGGGGCATGTCAATATTAAAGCTTATATCTGGTATATCGAGGAAGATAAATTAATTGATGTTTTCAAAAATGAGTTGTTTCGATGAAAAAGATTGTGAATCCATATGCGAAAGCTGGAAGGGCTGAATACCAGTGCTTTGGTTGCTCACCTCAAAATGCCAAAGGCTTGCAGATGAAATTTCAGTTGGATGGCGAAGAGGTTGTTTCTGTTTGGAACCCGCAGAAGTGGGCCGAGGGTTATATGAATGTTCTGCATGGCGGGATTCAGGCAACGCTGCTCGACGAAATTTCAAGCTGGGTGGTTCAGACAATGGCCGGTACTGTGGGTGTAACCACTTCTATGGAAATTAGTTATCGGAAGGCTGTAAATATTGATAATGGCGAAATTACGCTACGGGCTTCGATGAAAGAAAAGAATAGCCGCTTTGCCGTAATCGATGCCCGTTTGTACAACAGTATTGGCGAAGTTTGCTCATCAGCTTTGGTCAAATATTTTCTTATTCCTGAACAAAAGGCAAAAGCTGAGTTTCACTATCCAGGGGCAGAAGCATTTTTTGATTAGGGTAAAGCAATATTAAGGTTCAAATTTTCAGGATAAATGTGACCAATATAGGAACCAGAATGGTGAGTACAACTCCGCTGAAAACAGAAATTATGGCATATTCACGTCCGGAGTAGCGGCTAATAACCGGTAGGGTGGTATCCATTGCAGTGGCACCGCCCGAGGCAATACCTGCCAGTTTCCCAAAGTATTTAACCAATAATGGAGTGGCCAGCAATGTTGTAATCTCGCGTAATATGTTTGAAATTAAAGCAACAACACCCAGTTCGGCACTGTGCAAATCTGTGATAAATAGGCTCGATAAACTATAGTATCCGAAACCGGAACCAACGGCCAGTGTTTCGCGAAGCGATAATCCGGGCAGTAATGTGGCTGCAAAAGCTGAGCCCAACAATGTTCCTGATATCACACCAATCGGAACAAGAAAAATTTTGAAATTGACAGAGCGTATAACTTTCCATGAATTGCGGTCGGCACCAATACTCGCTCCGGCCAAAAACATCAGCACCCATAGTGCATACTGACTTATCAGGTCAATATGCAATTGATTTGAAACTATTTTCAACAAGCCGCAGCAAAGCCCTGCAATGAAAAATGCGATGATAATGAGGCTGCCTTTCATTTGATTCTGAAAAAGATTTTGTAAATCAGCCAGCAAACGGCTACACTACCCGTTATCGAGGCAAGTGTAATGACAATAGCTTGCAAACCAATGGTATCGATATGGTTGATAATGGTTTTGTTGAGCCCTACAGAGAGTCCCAGTAAAAAAAGCAGGAGATAAATAGCTGCCGATAACAGTTTTTCGTTCACTTTCAGGAATTGAGGCCATCGACTCAAAAAATAGCCTGCAAAACCACCTAAAGTCATTATCAATAAAATGGTTATCATGTTTGATTTCAAATTTACTGATGCGAAAATAGAAAAATGGCCTTCACAAAACAAACAAGTTTATTGCTTACCTGTAATGCGGTTAAAAATGATGATTTTAAATTTTTAAGTTTCTGTTGATGAGTAAGTATTGGTAAACCTGATTTGCTGAGAATGCCATTATGAAGGCTGTCGTTAATGAAAGGGTATGATTTTTACCCGATTCTTTTCGGTTGTTCTTAAAAAGTTACACTAACTTTGCAGCTCTTTTTTGTAACCAACAACTTTGTCAAAATGATTTAATTGTACTAAAGTTGAACAATTTCAACCTAAGGAAATGAACGATATTTTCAAACCAAAACTGTATGTTGTACTCAAGCAAGGGTACACCAGACAACTGTTTCAGAAAGATTTATTTGCCGGAATCATCGTAGGGATTGTAGCGCTTCCATTAGCTATTGCGTTTGCGGTAGCTTCGGGGGTTTCGCCCGAAAAAGGGTTGATAACGGCTGTTATTGCCGGTTTTATCATCTCGTTTTTAGGTGGCAGCCGGGTCCAGATTGGTGGCCCTACAGGTGCTTTTATTGTAATTGTCTATGGAATTTTGCAGCAATACGGGTTCGATGGTCTGTTGATTGCTACAGTTCTGGCTGGCTTAATGTTAATTGCATTTGGGGTGTTAAAACTGGGTGTAATAATTAAGTTTATTCCTCATCCATTGATTGTCGGTTTTACGAGTGGTATCGCATTAATCATATTTACAACCCAAATCAAAGATGCGTTAGGGCTTACGATTGAAAAGTTGCCATCTGGGTTTATTGGAAAGTGGACGACCTATTTTTCTGGTTTGGAGGCCATTAATTACTATGCACTGATAATTACTTTAGCTACAATATTGATAGCAGTTTATGCCGGTAAACTGATTAAAAAGGTGCCGGGTTCGTTTGTGGCAATAATTCTGGTTACCGGAGTCGTAACGGTTTTGAAACTGCCGGTACAAACCATTCAGACGGTGTTTGGCGATATCCCGAATACCATCAGTTTCCAGGCTCCTGAAATCAACTGGAGCGAAATTGGCAATTATATTCAGCCAGCATTTACCATTGCCATGTTAGGAGCCATCGAGTCGTTGCTTTCAGCTGTTGTAGCCGATGGGATGATAAGTGGAAACCATCGTTCGAATACTGAACTGATTGCGCAGGGTGTGGCCAATGTGGTGACTCCGTTTTTTGGTGGGATTCCGGCAACCGGAGCCATTGCCCGTACGGCTACCAACGTTAAAAACGGAGCGCGTACCCCTGTTGCGGGAATGATTCATGCCATAACCTTGCTGCTTATCATGCTGGTTTTTAGTAAGTGGGCAGGCTTAATTCCAATGTCTTGTCTGGCGGGGATTTTGATTGTCGTTTCTTATAATATGAGCGAATGGCGTTCGTTTGTATCGATACTGAAAGGTTCGAAATATGACGTTCTGGTGCTTTTGACGGCTTTCCTGCTTACGGTTTTGGTCGATTTGACCGTTGCCATCGAAGTCGGAATGGTCTTTGCTGCCATGCTTTTTATGCAACGCATGTCGAAACTGAGCAATATTTCATCGGTCGATATCGATACAGATATTCTTGAAAACTATTCTTCGTTGCCTAAAGGTGTTGATGTATACGAGATTAGTGGCCCTTTCTTCTTTGGTGCGGCGCAGGCTTACAAAGAAACTTTGAAGGAGATAAGTGGTGGCTCTAAAGTATTGATACTGCGCATGCGGCATGTCCCATTTATCGATTCTACCGGGATTCATAATTTTAAAGAGGTGATTAAGGATTTCAGGACCAGAAAGGTTTCCGTTGTTCTTTCAGGTGTTCGGCCTGAGGTCCGCGATGAACTGATTCGATACGGATTGGCAGATATGATTGGCCTCGAACTGATTTGTGATAATTTTGGCGACGCTGTGAAAAAAGCCAATGAAGAAATTGAAAAGAAGAGCAAAAATAACCGTCACAAATCGGTTGTTTCCTAAGAAAAACGAAAAGGCGCTGAAGGGCGCCTTTTTTTGTTGTCTGATAAATACGTTAAAACTGATACCTGACCGCTAACCCCAAATCAATCCAACTGCCATGGTTTATCAGCCCGATTTCCGGTCTCGCATCAATGGCCAGTTGCAAGCCGATAGGGAAAACATATTCAACCCCAACAGTGCCCACAGCTCCCAAGAACATTCCTGATTCGCGACTTGACGATGTCGAAATGTTGCTCCATGAGCCCAGTTTGGCTCCTGCACCGGCATACCAATTGAAATCGCCTTGCAAGTTCCAAACCCACTGGTAAGTTCCCGAAACTCCCCAACCATCGTAATGGTTACTGTTTCTGAAACCCAGATCGAATTCCAGTCGGTTGAGTGAACTTAACCCATGTTGATAAGAGATTTCGGTTCCGAAACCGCTGCTGCCCGCAAATCTAAGGCCTAATGCGTGATCGGCGATTTGTCCGTTCGCGAAAGAAAGGCTTCCTGCCACCAAAGCCATGATGAAAATAAATTTTTTCATTCTGTTTCAATTAAAATTAGATGGACATCCTTGTGTCGGAGCAAAAATAGTGATCGTGTTCCCGATAAAAAAAGCGAAATCAACTTTCGATATGTTAAAAATTCATATTTTTTAGTCGAATGCGCTCTGTCGTTTTTTAGAAGAAAGTTCTCCATACGGCCAGCCAGATTGGAATGGCGAAAAGGCAAAACAGATAGGCTATAAGCATTGTGCTGCCTGCTGTTTGTTCGTCGCCGCCATAATTTTTAATTTGGATTAGAATGGCCGTTGCGGGTGGCGATGCCGCCTGAATCAATATGGTGTCGCTGAGCAGCGAGTTACTGTCCTTGAGATTCCAATATACCATTAAAAGTATTGTCAATGCCGGTATAATCAAAAACTTGATGCTCAATACCCTTGCCACATCGGCCAGCGAAGGCCAAATCCGTAACGAAATAGAACCGATTACTGCGCCTAAAATAAAGTTAGCTATGGGTACAGTTGCCGAGCCGGTTAAATCAATCACATCGATTGCAAAATCGGGGATGTAGTTCTTCAGCCCGGTCAAAACCGTGATTACCCCTAAGATATTGGCTGCAAACGGTGGCGTTACAATCTTTTTCCACGAAAAACGTTCTTCACCAATATTGGTGCTCAGCAATTTTCCCACACTCCATAAAATAGGGTTTAACCCCATTATGATGAGGAAACAGTATAATGCATACAGGTCAAATTGTTCAGGGTAAATAACCTGTCCAAGAGGAAGTGCCAGATAACCTGCATTTTGCATGCTGGCTATGGGTAACATATTTTTTTTGGCAGGAAGTTCTTTTGCAAAAAAGATTACTGCAAAAATAACCCCAATAGCTATCAGCCCTATGCCAACCAACGGGAGTTTCCACCAATCGGGAAAAGCAACCGGGTCAAGTGTTTTCACAATCTTGGAATAGATCATGGCCGGTAGCAGAACTTTAACGGTTAACGATGAGATGCTGACAATATCGAGCGATGAAAAGATTTTTCTTCTGACCAGAATACCGGCAATCAATGCAATCAGCATGATTTTACCCAGCGCTGCGGAGTTTGTCAGAAAGGTTGTTAAAAAAATATCGTTCATATTCCAGTTTGCAAAGCCTTGGTCCATCAATAAAAATCGGCGAGGTTAATCAATGAATATCCAACCGAAATGAACATGGACAAAATTATATTAATGTAAAGTTAACCTAATTTTACCGGATACGTTGTAACAAAACAAGATATACAAAGTCAAATCATATGGTTAATGATCTAGCTAAAGGTAATCAGATTGTTAAATTTACTGTAAATTGACATTTACAATCCTTTTGTACTGACTTATTTGATTATCTTGTTATGTTCATATTTCTGATTTGGATAACTTCTGATGATCTAATAATCAAATTATTAAAATGATGAATACATACCTGAAAATATTAGTTATGGCTTCGTTTGTACTTCTTTCCGTTGCCCGTTTAAGCGGGCAGGTTGAACAAAAATATCAGTTGCCGCCCAATGAGATTTTAAAGTTGGCTGACGTTAAACCCCGTCCGGCCGTCTTAATCGACGATAAAGCGACTTACATGGTACTCGCCCAGCGCAACTCGATGTATAAAAGTCTGCAAGAATTGTCGGAGAAAGAGTTTGGTCTTGCAGGGATACGCATCAATGCCGATATTTTTGGCCCAAGCCGTTCGAGCTATTACAACATGCTCACCGTCCGAAACCTGAAATCGGGAAAAGAGTTGATTGTAGCCGGTTTACCCAATAATGCACTGCTGGCCAATTTTGTCTGGTCGCCCGATCAAACCAAAATTGCCTGCTACAACAACACAGGCAATAGTCTGGATTTATGGATTTTGGATATTAGAGCAGCGAGAGTTTCGAAAATCGACAACGTAAAGCTAAACGCTGTTTTGGGAAGTCCGATCGACTGGCTGAACAACGATACATTGCTGGTAAAAGAGGTTTCGGTTGGCAATCGCCAATTACTCGAACAGCAACCTTTGCCTGAGGGGCCTGTAGTTCAGGAAAGTAGTGGTGTAGCGGCACCTAACCGCACTTATCAGGATATGTTGAAAAACCCGGTTGACGAGAACAATTTTATCTATTTCTCGAACTCAAACCTGCTAAAGGTGTCGTTGAATGGTTATCGGGAGAGAATACTACAGGATAAGTTAATTGCTTCATTTGATGTTTCACCCGACAAAAAGATGGTGATTGTAGAGCAGCTCGGGAAACCATTTTCCTATGTGGTTCCCTATTATCGTTTTCCAACCAACATCTCGGTATATGATATCAATGGTGAAAAGCGTTATCATGTTGCAGACATACCGTTAACGGAAGAGATGCCTATTGCATTCGATGCCGTCAGAAAAGGGGTTCGCAGTGTGCGGTGGCGCCCCGATGTACCGGCAAGCCTCTATTGGGTCGAAGCCCTCGATGGTGGCGACCCTAATGTGGAGATGCTCTATCACGATGCCGTTTATACGCTCGATGCCCCTTTTATTGCTGAAAAGCGGGAGTTGATTAAAACAACCAATCGATTCCGATCGGCAATTTGGGGCGACAATGCCATCGCTATTTTTACCGATGGCCGTTGGAAAGACAGAAACTCGAAGACCTATATTTTGGATATGCGAATGTCAATCCCTTTTGTAAGGGTCGCATTCGACAGAAACAGTGAAGATCTCTATTCCGATCCGGGAAATTTTATTTTAAAGCGAAATGAATATGGCCGAAACACACTGCTCTTTTCGAAAGACAAGAAACGAATCTTTCTGAAAGGCGAAGGATACTCGCCAAAAGGAAACCGGCCGTTTATCGATCAGTTCGAACTCGATAAAGGAAACCTCCGACGCCGTTTGTGGGTTGCCGATGGAATTAAAACTTACGAAAAGATTATTGATGTAATTGATATCGACAGGGGCACGTTACTGACAACGATTGAGAATGAAAATCAGAACCCCAATTATTATATCAGGAATATTAAAACCAAAATACCGCCGGTGAAACTCACCGAATTTCCATATCCTTATCCCACCTTTAAGAATGTCTATCGCGAAACCATTCGTTACAAGCGTGCCGATGGTGTCGATTTGAGCGCAACACTTTATTTGCCTGCCGATTATGATAGAAAGTCGGGAAAGAAACTTGCAATGATAATGTGGGCCTATCCGAAAGAGTTTAAGAGCGCAACTGCTGCAAGTCAGATTAGCCAGTCGCCTTTCGAGTTTACCTATTTAAGCTACGGAACACCGGTTTACTGGGCCGCAATGGGATATGCCATACTCGATAATGTCGATTTTCCAATTGTCGGCGAAGGCAAGAATGAACCGAATGATACCTACATCAGGCAGTTGGTCGAGAATGCCAAAGCAGCAATTGATGCCGTAAATGCACTCGGTTATATCGACCCAAAAAAGGTGGCCGTTGGTGGCCATTCGTACGGGGCATTTATGACTGCAAACCTGTTGACTCATTCCAATTTGTTTGCCTGTGGTGTGGCCCGTAGCGGGGCTTATAACCGTACATTGACCCCATTCGGATTCCAATCTGAAGAACGGACTTTCTGGCAAGCCCCCGAAGTCTATAGTGCCATGTCGCCATTTAATCATGCCAACAAAATCAAAACACCGATTTTGCTGGTACATGGCCAGGCTGACAATAATCCCGGAACATTTACCCTGCAAAGCGAACGTTATTTTCAGGCGTTAAAAGGAAACGGCGCAGTGGCCCGGTTGGTGTTATTGCCATACGAAAGCCATGGGTATGCTTCGCGCGAAAACATTATGCACTTGCTTTGGGAACAGGACCAATGGTTTGGGAAGTACCTGAAAAACTGAATTTTTATTTGTTTGCAATATTGTAAAGATGGCCGGCGATTGTTTCACGGTCATCTTTCTTATTTTTATACATTTGACATATGTTAATTCCATAACGAATCGTATAACTAAAACCAATTGACAATGAATAGATTATTATTGTTGCTATTTGCCGTATTGTTTAGTACAAGTGCATTTGCCCAGAAAGGAAAAATTATCGAAAGCCTCGAATTTAAGTCGAAAGAAGGAGTGGCGATGAAATATTCAGTCTATCTGCCTGCCGATTACGAAACCTCGCAACGGAGCTATCCTGTTGTTTATCTTTTACATGGTTATTCTGATGATGAAACCGGATGGGTGCAATTTGGTGAAGCCAATGCCATTGCCGATAAGGGGATTGCCGATGCCAATTTTCCACCCTGTATTATTATCATGCCCGATGGAAAAGTAACCTGGTACTGTAATAGCTATGATGGAAAAGAGAGGTGGGAAGATAATTTTGTCAATGAATTTATCCCTTATGTCGAAAAGCAATACCGTATCAGGCCAAAGAAAGAGTTTAGGGCAATTGCCGGCCTCTCGATGGGTGGGTTTGGTGCTCTGAAACTTTCGATGCGCCATCCCGACCTGTTTGCGGCCTGTGTGGCTTTAAGTTCCGGAACTTTCTCCGACGAAGAGATTCTGGCCATGCCCAACGAACAGTATGAACGCTATTTTGGCGGAATCTTCGGAAACCAACTCAAAAGTAATGAGCGGATTAACGAAGCATGGAAAGCGAACAGCCCATTGCACCTCATCCAAACGGTTTCGAAATCGGATCTTAAATCGGTGAAATATTGGATCGATTGTGGCGACGACGATTTTCTATACAAAGGAAACGCATTACTGCACATTGGCCTGCGCGATTTGGATATTCCGCACGAGTTTCGTACCCGGAATGGCGCGCACGAGTGGAGTTACTGGCGGAGTGGTCTGTTAACCGGGCTGGAGTTTATTGCCCAATCTTTCCATCGGTAATGTTATGCTTCCAAAACGATCTCAAATGGATTAAACGAGTACTGATTGCGGAACCCATATCGGATTGTCGTGCTTTTTAGGAGCGATACAGCATCATTTTTTGATTTGTTTATCTCCTGTCGAAACGGTATTAAGTTAGTATCAACTCCCCATCAACTCCGCATTAACTCCGCATCGGGTCGCCTTTTGAGCTAAATTATTGGGGCGAACAAGGGGAGTTTAATATAGCTTGATATAAGGTAGGCTTAAACGATACGAATCGTTGTGCCAAACTTCCTTTTTATGGGAAATCTTTGATTGACAGTTTTTTTATTATCGCTTTAATTTCAATATCGGCAGGTGAAATTATTCAGGAATGAAATATTAGGTTAAAAATGTTTCTAAAATGGATATTCACCTGATGGAAAAATAAAAGCCGTGTAAGATAAAACTTGCACGGCTTTTATGGTGGCTCGAGATGTTATTTTTTGAATGGTCGAACTTTGGTTGTAAAGTGGTACACATCGGGCAATACACGGTATTCGTTCAGCACCGATATGGCGGTACAGCCCACTCCGCTGGTGGCATAGTCGAAATTGAAGACGGTATGATTGGCTTTTTGCATTTGGTACGGGTATTGGGCGCGGGTAACATGGTCGGTGTCGTAGGGATGGGCGCTGAAATGAAAGAGTTGGTCACCCGAAAAATGCAATCCGAAACCATCGGTTGTTTCGATTTCGACCCAGCGGTTATCGCAACGGTTACCCCAATCCTGCGGTTTAAGGTATGGTTCAACCATCTGCTCAACCGTTGTTTGATAGACCGCTGTTTTGGCCCCTGTTTTCCGGTCGGGATAGTTTTCGAACGGCCCACGACCAAACCATTTAACCTGGGTCAACTCTTTGTTGAGTAACCATTGGGTGCCGATTTTGGGCAACCAGGCCGGCATAAATCCATGAGGCGTAATTTTGTGGTGGATAACCATTTCGCCATCTGTTGAAATGGTATAGTTGTAATCGTCCGAAAAACCTGTCCAATGGTCGGCACCATCGGCATGGTTTTGAATGGTTACTGAAACTGACCCATCATTATTTTGCACGGAAGAGAAATGGTCGTTGACAATCTTTATCCGGTCTAAACCTGCAACAAACCAGTTATTGCTTGCGCCGTTGCCCATACCGGGCTGCCGGTTGGTCAAAAATGAACCACCAATGGTCCATGCATCGGTTTCGTTGGCCAGCGGGGCACGCCACAGATTCAATTTTGGCCCACTTTCGATAAGCTCTTTACCCTGATATTGAATTGAGATTAATTCGCCCAGCCTCTTGTCGAACCGATACACAAAGTCTTTTCCGGCGACGGTAAATTCTGCATCAGTTTCATTCGCCGTTAATGTTCCGTCAGCCAAAGTCCTGTTTGGGATTGATGCAGCGACCGGTAATGGGAATTGTTCCCAGGCCAGTTCGAATCCCTTTGGTGCCCATTGGGTGGCGTTTTTCAATCGGAACGAAATCAGCAAGGTGTACTCCTTTAGTGCATCGGCTGCAGGCGTTGCGAATGGGACTGTTATCTGTGTCGTTTTTCCGGGGGCAAGGTCAACCGACATATTTGCTGATTCAATCGATGCTCCGTTGGCTTCTACTGCCCAAACCAGATCGTATTGGTTGAGATTGGTAAACCCAAACCGGTTGGTCAGGCCAATTGTTCGACTTTGAGGATCGGTCATTTCGATTTTGATGGGCTGGGCCGATTTTTTCAGTTGCCATAATTCAGGTTGGGCGCTCCTGTCGGGCCATATCATACCATAGGTGCGGCCACCAATTCCCATACTGTAGTATTCTCCGGTAACTATTTCCTTGTCCATTTCGAGCCATAGGGCAGCGCTCTTTTTTAGTGTTTCGGCTGGATTGAGCAACTCGCTCACCGTAACCGGATGGTTGAAAATGGAGACCCTGTCGTAAGTGGCATTGGAGAGATAGTTGGGATATTCCTGCCCGTCGAATTCGACACAATAGCCAATGCTGACCGGGAATGGTTTATTCTTGATTTTCTCGTGGGTCGGTTTTTCAGCCACTTCATTCCCATCGATATAGATTTTCATTGAGCCGTTGCCGAGGGTGGCAGCCAGGTGATGCCAGTTGTTTTCCCAGTTGGCCGGAAGCGGAGCGGTTAGCCTTTCGGTTTTATTTCCCGTAAGGTAAAACTCGATTGTTTTTTCGTCACGTTGAACCAACCCGTACTGAAAAAAGCCTTTTGTTATAAAATCGCCATTGCCATTCCACTGGCGGGGATAGACCCATAACGAAAGAGTTAGCTGCTCTCCGTCAATATCGAGCGCCGGGTGGCGGTATGTTTCAATCCATTGGTCGTGCCCGTTTAAGGCAATCGCTTTGCCAAATTTTCCTTCGGCCAGTGCCGCTCGTCCTTTGATGGAGGTATTAATTTTATTGGGCGATTCGTCATCGATCAGCCTGATTTTTTCACTGATACCCGGGCTTACCCAATCCCATACAGCACCGCCAATACATCGGGGATAGCGATAGATAACTTCCCAAAATTCATCGAGGCTCCCGGCACCATTGCCTGTTGCGGCTACATATTCGTCCATAAACGACGGCCGCGGGTCCTGACTCTCGGGAACCTGGCCAATGCGGGTTTCCAACTGGTACGGGGTAGGGTAGCGTGGACCAAGAATCTCTTCACACATCACTTCGTTTCTCCAGGCCACATCATCGGTATTGCCGCCATACATCCAGTTTCGGGTGGGGTCGAGCCGTTTTCCTTCGGCAATCACTTCGCAGATATTTTGCCCAAAGCCACTTTCGTTACCGGCGCTCCAAAAGAGCACCGAGGCATGGTTGCGGTCGCGTAGCACCATTTTTTGCACCCTTTCCACATAGGCATTTCTCCATTCCGGTTTTTCAGAAACGAATTCGGTAGCATGCGATTCATCGCCTGTTTCGTCGATAATATATATCCCCATTTCGTCGGCCAATTCAAGATATTCTTTTGTTGGCGGATAGTGTGATGTCCGTACGCAATTGATATTGAATTGCTTCATCAGCGTAAAATCTTGGATAATGGTTTCGCGATCCATGACATGTCCGAGTGTGGGGTGCTGCATGTGGCTGTTCACCCCATTCAGTTTAATGGCTACGCCGTTCAGCCAAAGCGCCTGCTTTCTGATTTCGGTCTCTTTAAACCCAATTTTGGCGGCCGTTGCCTGAATGGTTTTTCCATCGGGAGCAATTAATTCAAGTGTCAAATGATAAAGGTTGGGATATTCAGCCGACCATTTTTCAGGGTTTCTGACGGTTGCCGAAAGCTCGATGTTTTTGTTCTTTCCGGCTTCCACTGTAACCGGATCGGATAGGATGGCATCGGCAACAGGTTTTTGGTTGAAATCAAGAAGCGTGGCTTTAATTTTATATTTTTCAGCCATTAAATTGCTGTAATTCATTATATCAGCCTTTATTTTCAATTCTGCATCACGGTACTCCTCATCAAGGTTGGTCGTTGCAAAGAAATCGCGTAGCCGAATTTGCGGGGTGGAGATCAGGTATACGCTGCGGAAGATGCCGGCCAGCCGCCAGAAATCCTGATCTTCGAGATAGGTGCCATCGGAATATTTCATCACCCTTACTGCCAATAGGTTTTTGCCCGGTTTTACATATTGGGTAATGTCGTATTC
>CAYOJD010000075.1:12519-16538 GCA_964404205.1 uncultured Prolixibacteraceae bacterium | reverse complement strand
TTTGTAGCCATCAGAATAATTTGATACTAATACTTTATGTAAATCACTGATTTCCGAATCACTTATACGGTGAATAAAATAGGTAGGATCCCACGAACTTTCTTTCCAGCTAAATAAACGCTTGAGACCATTAAGCTGCTCGAGATAATCGGCAAGTAATTGTTCGAAGAAATGGAGATATCCTTTCAGTTGAATTCGTTGTGCCTTGCGCAAATCGGAGGCTGATTTGGCAATTCCTTGCGGTCCAACGGCATAATTGGCCGGAAACTCATTCTGTAAAGCAATAAATTGGTTAAGGTTGCGGCTTTGGCTTTCGGGTAGTGGCATTTTTACCGTAAAGTTTTCAGGTGTTTTTTGCTTAATCGCCCTACGGATTGCGGCTCCCGAGCTTATTTTGACATTGAACCCAATTTGTTCCTTGTAAAAGTTAAATCGGTTAATGATTTGATTTTGAGGGTTGTTGAAATCGAGACAGAATTTAAAACCTGCAGTGTTGGGCGATGATAAATTGAGCCGGAATGGCTCTCCCGTCTTTATCGGGACATATGGATGGCCCAAAGTCTGATTGTAACGATAGCTGTTTAGTGATATTTCGCGAATTGATTTAACTCCATCAATATCTGAAAGGATATTGATGATATCGGATGAATAGATGCTTTTCTTTCGGTCGAATTTAACCAACTCATTTCCATCGATAAAGCCACGGGTGGGAAGCGGACCTGAGAAGGCATCCTCAACCTGGTAGCCTTTTGAAAGAAGCTCGTCCAGTGAATAGAGCGGGATGGCTGGTTGAATGTGGTTGTAGAGTTGAGAATAAATTTGAATAAGAACCGTTTGTGCATTGGCTTGGGACTGAAGTTCGATATCGGCACAAATCCCAATCCATTCATCATCAAGAAAATCAACCGTATAGAAATCTTCGCACAAATTTCTGTGTGCATTCAGTAATGTCAGAATATAGTTTTGGTAGCATATTTTATATTCTGCTTTTTCAATTAGTTCGGTTATTGAGGTGCTATTGTTTGGCCGATATGCAGTTAGCTTGTGCAAAAAAGCTTTGTAATGGGCAAAAATCAAATCGTAATCTTCCAACTCGACAATTACGCGTATCAGTCCATTTATCTTTACAGGTTGGTTGTATTCGGTTGAGAGAGAAAATGAATGTAGCTGATTTTTAGTGTTGTAATAAATGGATGGAGTGTAACTATTCTGTTTTTCCAGCCAAACGTTCCGCAGACCGGGTGTCTGGTCAATCAATAGTTTCCGGTAATCGTTGAACGTGATCGGATGTGAAGGCAGAATTTCGTCGGCTAAATGGAAGCTATCTTTGATAATTGGATGGTTAGCCCCGGGTTCTGTGAGGATATCGGCTATCGGAAAATTCATTCGGTAACCCAGGTCGGTGAGGGCATAACAAAGCAATTCGAGAATGGTAATCCCTGGGTCGTGAATGTTGTGGTCTGTCCAAAGTTTTGAGGAGAGCAGTCTGATTTTTTTCAGGCCTTCGTTTCGCAAGAAGGTATAATCCTCAATGGGTTGCAGAACTCTTTTCGGGTCGATGGTGATATGATGATTGGTTTTAGTCATTGATTATGTTGATATTATGATATTCAACTGAGGTGAGGATTTCCGATTCTTTAGTCATTGAAATGTCGGTGTGGCAAATGGTAGTTGTTCCATTGGGAAAGAGCAGTTTCACTGAAGTGGCATATACATGCTCCACAAAATCAAGTTCTTCAATAAGGTTGATAATCTGCGATATGTAAATTTTATTCCCAAATGTTGGCACATTTTTTTCTGGTTTTAACCATGGTGCGAAAATGGTCTGAAGTGCTTCGTTAAGTCTGGCAATGTACCATTGTTGGTCCGTAGCTTTTGACTTTATCGATAGTGTAGTCGTAATTTCGGCATTCACATAAGTTGGGTTGGCCACATGGAGTTGCGCAAAATTTGGTTGATATTCAGATATGTATTCTGAAATTTCAATTATTTTCTTAGGTGATACTTTGGGAGTCAATAGCGATGTCAATGTCTCGTCGGGTTTTGGTAATACTACTAACAGAATATTTCCCGGAGCGTACTGGCAGTCGGCAGAGGCATGTGGTATACATTTAACTTTATATATATCAGGAAACTGATTTAGAATTAACCGTTCATAATCCCAGATATTCCAGGCGCGCTGTTTGTGCCGTAACCGTTCACTTACTCTGGTATAAAAGGTTTGCATATCTTCGTTTGGCTTGCCTTTAAATGACGCATCGGGTTGAAATATGCTTTTTAAACCTTCAAGACGTTGGCGTGTTTTCGAGATTGTTTTTGCAGGCAAGCCATTGATCAAGTGTTTCGTATCATTTTTGTTATCGATAAAGTGTGCTACCAAAGCTTGAGTGCAAATGCCAGACAGACTGGGATAAAACTGCGAATCTTTATTGAATGTTGCTGAAATCCAAATCAGGTTTTGATTAATAATTGACGGTTGCTTCATTGCTTCCACGGGTAGCATTAGCATTACAATTCCGCTATTGAGCAGGCCGTTTGTGGTGTCAGATAGTACAATTTGCGCTGGAAATGGTTGCCACCGGTTTTCTTGACAATAATGCCAGATAACAGATTTGGAACTTAAATCAGGTTCACTTCCCGACGTTGGTAAAGTTTTCAGGTTGAAATAGAGCGATAAAACCAACGGTGATCTAATATTTTGCAAACCAATAAATAAAGTTCCTTCATCTTGATAATAGGTTGTCAATGAGTGGTTTGTGGTTTTAATTTCTTCAATGCCAAATGGGTGGATGCTAAATAGTTGTTCTTCTCGATTTGTAAAATCGATTTCTGTCTGGGCCGTATAATCAATATGCAGGTGGTTGAATTGCGGGATATATGGTTTTTCCGGAATTTCTGTATTGCCTCCTTTTGCATTTCCCATCATAACAGCAGCTATCAGTTTAGGATAAACATCTTGTCCAAATTCGTATGCTAAATCAATTTTAACAAAACCATACTTTTGCTGATGCGTGAATTGTTTGACCGGTTTATAGTCGTAAGCCGAATGAAGCCATGATTCGTCTGGTTTAAAAACATTTCGAGTATCGGCGTTGGTCAAATGTCTTTTTCGGTAGGCATCGTAGAATATTTTGGTTGAAAAACCATTGTTTCGATTTAGATCCAGAGGTATCCATTTGCCGTTATCTAAAATCGAAATCTGGCCGGGAGGGTGTCCGGCTTCAAAATTGGCAAATTGTTCAGGGTCGAAGTATCTTTTACTAAATTCGGCCGAGTCATCATTGAAAAGCAGTTGAAGTCCAGGCTTCCAGCTGTTGTAGTAACGACTGATGTTTCCGGGCAACCCTTTCCAGCTTATTGCCAAATTAAACGATGTGAGATAGCTGTTAAAAACTTCTGGTTTGCCTATATAAAGTGTCGATTGGCTTTTTTGGGGATTGGTTCCAAACGGATAAAAAGGCTTGGTACAATCAACCAGTCCGGAGTCGGATTGAAGTATAAGCTCTTTTATCCCGTTTACCTGAACCGTAATTTCTATTTTTTGTGATTGTATCAGGCTGATTTTGTGGTAGTTTTTTGCAAATAATTCTGGATTTTCCTGTTTCAATGTGATGCGGATGATGGGGTGGCGGGTACTCCAGTTTCCATGATGAATCGTTGACTGGTAAGGAACAACAGCCGGTAGTCCGGCCGGAATTTTAATCAGCAGCCTGTTTTTTGAAACTTTGTAAGTGTCAATATTTTCAATTTCAGTTGTTGTCCAACCTTCGGGTGACGTAAATTCCGCATTCAGAACATCTGAATTAATCTCGCCTAAAGAATTGGCTGTTATTGTAATGCGTCGATTCCCTTCAGCAAGATTTAAAATGGCTGATGCAAATGCAAAGCCTACATTTGCCAATTGTTGCGTTGGTAATCCTAAAACCGGATTAGTATTGTCTTGCATCAGTTGAATTGGCAACACATGTTCGCCAATCAAAATGGCAGAGGTTCCATCCGATGTTTTTTCAGTAACCATG
>CAYOJD010000075.1:0-12509 GCA_964404205.1 uncultured Prolixibacteraceae bacterium | reverse complement strand
GAACATAATGGTGACCAACGGCATTAATCACTACTTTTGCCGCATTGACAATGAAATCTTCTTTTGTGATGTATGTCAGAGGCTTGCCGAGAATATCGTTTCCGGCATCAAACTCAGTCCCGGCTGGAATGAATTGCGAAATTTTTCCTTTAGCTAGCTCGAGTGTGAGTACCACTTCATCAGGCACAAGCGGTTTTCTGCTGAATTTTAACAGAGTTTCATAATAAAAATCGAGATGTTTCCGGGTGAAAATGTTGATTTGTTTTCTTGCAAAGCCAAGCAGGTTCAAAAAACTGAGAAAGAGAGCCAGGTGCGGCGATGTGGATGACTGTTTTCCCAATTCATCAATGGTTGTAAACTTCAGTTTATTGTTCTCATAATCGAATAACTCATCAAAAAAAGGCTTCCAGCTGCCTGATTCGAGGTTGGCTTCGTTATAAAAACGGACAAACTCTGCGGCTTTTGCCATCTGAGCAGCCAATTTTTCAGGACTTCGTTCTTCTATCTCGAAATATCCTTCGGTCAGCGCTTCCGGAAATCGTTCTGCCTGGGTTGTTCCCTCGCGTTGTAATGGATGTAATATCTCATTTTTGCCACTCATAGCCATTCAATTTATTGATTGTCAGGATTTGCAAATGTTGCTTCGCCTGTATAAAATGGAAAAACCAGATTGTGGCGGGCATTGGTTGCTCTTATCATATAGTTGACCTTCAATTCTATAATACCATCTTCACGATTTCCCGAAAGGATAACTTCTTCAGGTTGAATCCGTGGCTCGAAGAGATAAATTGCATTGAAAACCAAATCTTTAATATAAGTAGAGAGTGAAAGATTGATGGGTTCAAAAAGCAGAATATCGAGATTACAACCGTAGTCGGGCTGCATGATTCGTTCGCCAACTGTGGTCGAAAGCAATATCTCCAGACTATTGCGGATATCCTCTTCGTCTGAGAGCATTACAGCACTTTTCGCCTCCTTCGAAAATTGGGGGGGGAAACTCCATCCTCTTCCTAAAAATGAATTTTCATTGTTCATTTTATCCGATATTTACAGTTGGACAGCCTACAACAACCGATGCTCCGCACAATGCCATGTCGCCACTGCGCAAGGCTGGTTTTCCACCAATCATCACGGTTAAACTTCCAGCCGGGAATGATGAAGTTGTGAGGTGTGGTGTGTTGGGTGGAATTGGACAAACGTGTGTATCTCCGGCTACTGCTGCCGGCATTCCTCCCACCAGAACACTCGGGCTTCCGGGACCGATAATGGTTCCACCATGACTGGTAATATCGCCAACTCTTGCTGCTGTAGGCATATCCTTTAATTGATATTGACTATTGATCCTTTTACATTGGTTACAGCTGACGAACTGATTTCAGTCCCGGCTGAACCCTCGGCTTTGAATTGTGCTGATGCTTTGATGTTTACATTGATTCCCTCAATACTCAAATCGCCTTGCGATGATTGTATTGTGATATTTTTTGGTGACTGGAACGAGATGCCATCTGACGAGAGCATTATTTTATTATCGTTCGAATCTTCTATCGAAATTTTATCTCCATCGTCGTCTAATACAATCTTTTGTGACTTTTCTGTAACGATGTTGATGCATCCTTTTTCGTCGTCGAATTCTAATTTTAGTTTCTTTTTGGAGTAGAATCCCTTCAGGAAATTATCATCTTTAAGGGTATTTGGCAACGGTATCGTGCTGCTGTATAGTGATCCCAAAACGATAGCCTGACGAGGGTCGTTATCAAGGAACCCGACCACCACTTCATCGCCAATCTCAGGGAGAAATGCCAGGCCTCTTTCATTTCCGGCATCGAGAAAAGCTTTACGGGCCCAGATTTCATTGTCAATTCCAAAAAGTGGTAGTTTTATTTTGATGCGAAATTCGTTAGCTGGGTCCCCTTCAAGAGCGGTTACAACTGCTGTTTGCAATCCATCAGCCGGACTATTGCATCCAGCTGATGATGGCAATACTACATTGTTAAATCTGTTAATAAACAGATTTTTATCAAGACCAAGCTGAAGTGTAGTTTGCCAACCATTTTGTAAATTGTAGCTTTGTAAAACACCTGATACAAATGCATTTCCACTAAGCCGGCTTCCAATTCCTTCCAATATCACCAGATCTCCAGGTTTGACCGAAGTTGTTCCGATGCATTTGGCAACACCTGACAATTTTGAATAATTATTTTGTAAAATTCTGCTTTTTAGTAGTTTTTCTGTTTCATCCTCGGATAAATTTGAGGGGAGGTGTAAATAAAATGGTAAGTTGGCCGTTTCGTTGGCCAGTTGGCCAGTGGAGGCTGTTCCTCCCGGAGATCCGAATGTAGCGGATGGCAACTCAATATTTTTGGTTTCCTGTTCCGAAGCGTTCCATACCTTTGCTTTGTAAGTTGTAAATTCCTGTCGGCTATCAAGTTCCACTTCCAGGTCGAGCAAGGTGTTGCCTGCACGAAGCGATACCACTGGTGTTTGTCCGCTTGAAGTTTTTTTAAATAACAGTTTTTCGGTATCGGCAATCACCAGAAGAGAATTGGCTTCAGCCCGAAGATTCAGAAAGTCCCAATCGGATAGGTTAAACTGCACCATTTTATCGTGTGAGTTTCCGGTATCGTCTGCGTCGGTTGTTAGGTTGTATTCGCTGGTTATCGATTTAAAAATATCGCTGTCCGATTGATCGGTGAAAATTCTGTTTTTACGGTTCAGCGTTAGCTTATATGCATCGTGTTTTAGCGTGAAGATAACCTGTAATCCATTGGATTGATGTAGTTTTTGAGCAATTTTGATAATCCTTCCTTTAAAAATTGTCTGCGTATCAGTGCTATTCCCTGCTTTGATTTCGACTGTTTTACCCGTGACTAAATCATTCAGATTGGCATTCGGAAAACTGTTGTTTTGGTCGTCGTTCAGGTAATCGATACAAACAATCTCGGCCTCCGGGATACGGGCAATTTCGTTCCGTACCGCGATGGCCAGAACATCGCGCATGATGCTGCTTTCGTTTCCGTCAATCACGATCGACAAATGGGGCATATCTCGAAACAAGCTGAAGGACATTCTGTCAAGTTATTAGATATTATTTTTTACGGGAGGGAACCAAATCGCTGTACCCTTTTCTATCGTGCGAAAGTTATTTAACCCGTTAGCTTGAGCGACATCGGCATAGAGAAGGTTGTTTTGATATATTTTATTGGCCATCTGCACCAGTTTTTCGCCTTCCGAAACCACTCGTTTGTGGGTAAGGTCGGGCGATGACGGATTGTTAATCATTAGACTCAGATTAGGGTCGAGACAACTGGTAAAAACAGTGCTCAATTTGGCACGAAGGGGTTTGCCGTTGGGCGAAAACAAGTTGTAAGTGATTTCGACACTCCGGAGTACTGTTTTAAGCAATACTGCCCCGTAAAGAATCATCACAAAATTGGGCCGGTGCTTTGCCGAATTGTAGTCGTAAACCACTCTCAGAAAATTTTCGACCTCGTCGGGAACATCTTTTTTAATGCCATCGGTTACACCGGTCCCGTCGATCCAGAAATTGATTCGATAGTCTTGCGGCTTAATTTTTCTGAATTCCATCTTGCTTGAAGTAGTCCCGATTCCTTGTTTGTTATCGCTTTCAACTTCAAGTTTAATGGTCAGTTCTTCAGGGTTATACATTACTGAGTATTCGTCTGTTCCACCTAATCGCTGGGTAAACTGATTGGTTTTATAAGCCGTAAAACTCAATTTTGTCAGATGTCCATTTTCCTCCATAACCATATAGTTAACGTTCGTTTTTTGCGGCAATTATTTTGCTGACCAGTACCGCAGTTGCCTCAACTGTCTCATTCGATAGAGTTGATGGTGTGGCTGAACTTTCTTGATTGGTATTGGCCGATATGGTGACAATCAATTCGTTGATTTGTATGGGCATGGTTATTCTTCTTTTTTGGCAAACTGATAAACAAGCTCTATTGACTCGATAACCAGTTCATTCTTAGTGGCATTTAATGCCGACGTTTCGATTTTAACAGGGTAAGCTTTAGTGAAAAGCCATTTCTTAATGGGCTGATGTTCTTCGTTTAACAGGAAAACCTGGATATCCAATGGTTCAATATCGAGATCCTGTATGGCTCTATCGGCCCATTTGAGCAACTCAGACGAAACAGGGAAAATGGCCCGTTTAAGCACCAGAGGCGGATACTTTGCCCGGACGGGCAGTTTATGGACAAACCGGTTCTCGCCACCCTCTTTTAAATCGACAGTTTCGAGTTCGGAGATTAACCCCGATACTTCCTGAAAACGGGTGTCAATATCAGGATATTGTTTTCCGGGAAATGTGACCATAAAATGGAATCCGGGCAAAGGATATTCTGCTTCAACACTTGCCATAACAATGGTTATTGATTTTCGACACTAATTCCTTCGTGGGCCAATTCCAATGTTTCGATGGCAACCTCGTTTCCGGTAGCTTTTAATGACCCTCCGTCGACTTTGACAGGAAAGGCATTTCTAACTTTCCATATCACAATGGGTTCATGCTTTTCGTTCAACAAGGCAATGGTGATGTCGCGCCGTTCAATTTTATTCAACTGATGGGTGTTCCACCATTTGAAGAATTCGTTGTCGGCTGGCATCATTCCACGTTTCAGCGTGATATTGCCAAATTTTTGCATTCCGGGCATTTTGATGGTTGCGTAATCGGGATTAGCGCCGTCGCGATATTCAATAATCTGTGTTTCGATATTTAACCCCGAAACCTCGGAGAACCCAATGTTGGTACCGCCCCATTCAACCCTGAAATGAAATACCGGTAATGGATATTTTGTTGACATATGCTTGGTTTTATGTATTTTAAATCAGTTGTTTATGATTCCTGTAGCTTATGTGAAAATCTCAGGATTATGAATTCGGCCGGACGAACGGCTGCCATGCCAATTTCTACAATCAGTTTGCCTTCGTTAATGTCCTGCGAGGTCATGGTAAGCCCTAAACCAACATTGACATAGTAGGCATGTTCTGGCTTTGCACCGGCTAGGGCTCCACGTCGCCACAGATTGTTGAGGAAGTTTTCAATCTGCCCGCGAACTTTGGCCCAGGTGTTGGCATCGTTAGGCTCGAAGACCACCCAAGCAGTCGATTTTTTGCAACTCTCTTCAACAAAATTGAAGAAACGACGTACCGGAACATAACGCCATTCGTTGTCGTTTCCTGCTAACGTCCGGGCTCCCCACACCATTACTCCTTTGCCGGAGAATGGCCTGATGGCATTAACCGATTTTCCGGCATTGACATCAATATTCAAATCTTCCTGAATCTCATCGTTGATAAATTCCGAAACCCCGTTAACCGAATTAATGCTGACATTGGCCGGTGCTTTCCAAACGCCTCTGTCGCGGTCGATGGCTGAATAGATGCCTGCAATGGCACCGCCAGGCGGAATGGTTGTAATCTTTCGGTTCAAAGTATTGATAATTCCTTTATAAAATGGAATGTAAACCAGCAGTGAGCTTTCGATGGTCTCTTCGTAACCAGCTCCCATCCCCGAAATGACCGTAAAGCCTTCTTTGAAGATGGCAAAAGCGGCATCGAGTTTGGCCAAACATTGAACATATTTACTCTCAGTGTCAGCCGCTGTAAGGTAATTCGATGCTACCGGAGTCGTTACCGTTGACAATACTGCCGATTTAAATGATGATGCAGTGAAAGTTACGCCGCTGGTCGAAAGTTTTCCTGTGCCGGCAGCCAAGGCTTCGTTGTCGAGATTCACCATTTCGATCATGGCTGTTTTGATTCCGGTACCAATATAAGATGTTGTTGAGACCATTAATTGACTGTTGGTCAACAATCTTGTTTTCACCTTTGGATCGGTGGCCGGGACATAGGCAAATATAAATCCATCGATATTTTGAAGTACATCCCATAGAAAACCAAAAATGGCTTTCAATTTAGCCGTCTTGTTGGCGGGAGTGGTAGCTGATTGAAAATCAAGTTTTCTGGCCCTGTAAACAGCATCGATGGTTAGTGCTCCGCTCATTGATCCTTCAATAAATGCAGCTAAATCTGTCGTAATGTTCTGGTTATCGGCGATTAGACTTTCAAGTGCAACCAACCGATCTTTAATCTTGGTGCCGTTTTCGTCGATATCGCTATCCTTCATCAAATCTTTAATTTTTCGGCTTCCCGATGGAGTTGTAATGTTGTTATTGATATCGCGGAAGCGGAATTTTTTGGTAAAAACGGTGTTGACATAAGGATGGTAGGCTGAGCCATACTTCAGATTATTCATCCCGATATTGTTGCGAAATTTTTCTACATCATCGGCCAACGTATTTCCTGAAGCACTGTCTTTCACATCCATTATTACAAACCGATCGCCCAGTTTGGCGCACTGCAGCAAGGCTGCTTGTTGCAAGGTTCCCAGTTTGTCGACAGTGAGGTTTACCGCGTCGGGGAAGAGAATTAGCGTTGGTTCGTCATATTTCTTCAATTCTTCCAGTCCACCACGCAGTCCGCTCGAATTATCACCCATCTGAATATCGTCGGGCAATGTTTTCCCATAAGTTCCAACTGAAACAATGTAGCAGCTTCCGCCTCCATTGTCATAAAAAAGGCGCAAACTTTCGTACAACAAATATTTACTGTTGGCAACCGATGTTTCTTTTTCAACCGGAATATTGTTTTCATCGAGCTTGATAGTCAGCGAGGTAAATGTAGGGCCATAACCGAAATATTGCTCAAAATCGAGTAAACTCCGGATGCGTGTGGGCACCATTTTCAGGTCGTCAGCCACAATTTTGGTGGCTTTCTCTGTGTAGCCAATAAAAGCAGGGATAGCGGTCTCTACTTCGGCAACTGAAGGAGGGAATTTCGAGATTTCCTCTACATAAACTCCCGGTGTTTTGTAACTTCCTGACATAATTTAAAATTTTTGATTTTAATGGTCATTCTTCTAATATGAGTTGAAAATTAGTGTGTTGCGTAGTTTGAAAACTGGAAGTATATTCGATTTTATCGTTTAGTTTTATCATGATTACCATTTGCGGGCCATGTAGCTCAAATGCAGAATCGACAATAGCCTGAAATTTGTATGCTCCTATTGTAAAGGAGTAAAGGTCGGTTGGCAAGCCTAATAGGTTAACTAATGCAGAAAAGAGATTGGTAGGCTCACGAAGTAGCACTTCGTTGTAAACAATTGTTTCATCGCTATTTGTAACGGTGAGGTTCATCCGTGTGGCCGACGAACCCGTTAGTGAAGAGTTGACATTGAAATGGTAATTTGGAGCAATGACTGGCCAAGGTTTGAATTGTAGATTTATAAGATTATTGTTGTTCTTTTTCTCTCCGTGAAAGATTACAGGAAAGCCCCCAAAAGCTGGAATTGCAACCAACTCATCCAAAATCGATTGATAAAAGAGCCCTGGTTTGAGGTTAACTTTAAAAAAAAGTACGGCTTTTAAGGGAAGTTTCCCGGCAATATAGAGTTCCGTTGCGCTATTTTCATCTTGGATGCCTTGATAAACAATGCGTAATCTGGAATTCAAAATCTTGCATGATAATCCGTTATCCTTCAATAGACGCGTTGTTCCAATAGTTGGAATTAATTCAAACCTGTTGTCAAAGAGTTTACTGCCCGATTGTGATTGCAGCCTTAGTTCAAACAACTCTTTGTAAAAAGTGTTTCTCATTGAATTTACTCTTTGTTAAACTATTTTTTTGAAAATCAAGGTTTAATGAATGGATCGCAACCGGTTTACCTACGAATCGATAGATTGAAACCCAAGTCCAATTGTCCTGATTTCGGGCACGGAGTCCGATGACTTGTTGTCAAATATTTCTACAATTCGGACTTTGTAGATTACTGACGGGAAGATGCTTAAACCCATCGTTTGCCATAGGGCATTGTTTTGCTCGAACGATATTGGGTAATGTTCGATGATAATTTTGTGCAGCGGGGCAGCTACATTCGTGAGTTCGCTTTTTTCAAAGTGGGTTTTACCTTGAAGAATAGCAATTAGATAGGAGAGTTGTTTTAATCCTTCAGCATAATTTTTTTCTTTGAAAAAAGCAGTGGCCAACAGATAAAGATTCATCCTGATTTCGGGATTCACTTTTTGAAACTGATTGGCATCGGGGTTTGGTCGACGAAGAAACTCTTGATTTTTAAAAGTCAAATCTTCTTCGATGTGAATGAGCGAGAGCAGAATCGCATTTTCGGGATTACTCTCTTTGCTTATCCCCTTAAGTTTAATGCTTTCAACGTTTTCACCCCGCCCGAGCCGTGTATTAATTTCGCGGTTCAGGTAATCACTGATGAATGTTAAAGCAATGTCAATCATGCTTTGATACAATTATCATCACACTGGAAAAACGCCCGAATATCAAAAGTGGTAGAAAGCCTTGCGGCTTTGGAAGAAATATCATTAACAAGTTACTTCAAAAGTCCCACAATTTCAAGTATTTCGCTAATTTTTCTTAAATTGTATAAGATTTACATCCTTTTTATTTGTACCGCAGTGTAGAAAATTAACATAAAATGTCGAAGAGTATTATCAATAAAATGGTTGTTAAAGTCAATGATATCAGCTCCGAAGGTGTCGATACTATTTTTAGCGATTACAATCAATTTATCGAAAAAAGGTTTGTTCCGATACTGTCGAGAGTGCTTGAAGAATATTCAACATGGAATTTTGTTCTGGAACGTTTAGCGATTGATTTGACCGGAGTTCCTGAACAAGAAATCGAAATTGCGTTTGAAAAGAAACTTAGGAAATTACTTAAAATCAGGTTTGTTGAACCATTTTCAACCGAAAATTGGTCGATCGACAGAGAATCTATTACTGGAAAAGCGGTTGATTGGGCTGAGGTTTTTATTTCGTACCTCGAAAATGGTTATTTCCCGTGGTATGCCACCTCTTTCTCAGATTTTGCTTTTTTTCAACATAAAACCGACCAACCTGATCCTGCAAAATTGCTCGATTTTCTGTGCGAGAATGAACCGTCGAAGCTGGCTTTGCTTCTGCAGACAACAATAACTCAGCGTGCAACAGAGCGCCTTTTGTATTTATTGGAATCGAAATATTTTCTGACATTTAAAGTTGTCAGGCTTTTGTTTGTTGAAAAAAATGCTGTAAGTCAGTGGGTTATTTCATTGTCGGCATTATTGATCGAAACGGGTGATTTGAATGCACATTTGCGAGATTACATATTCAAACGATTGGTAATAGCTGGTCTCAAACCAGAATCTAAGGACGAAGGTTTAAATCATTTTGTAAATAGACTGGAAATCAGATTTGTGATGAAGGTTAACCAAAACTCGAGTCATTCAAAATGGCATTTTCATTATGAGAATATCCAAAGTGTTCCATCGCCTGGAGAGTTTTTAAAATTGATTTTGAATAGTCGTTTACAGAATTCTCCAAAATTCGAATTTGATGCTTCACGTATTCATTATCAAGATATTATTGTCGAAGAAAGCCTGTCCGAAATAAGAGATAGTGACGTTGAAACTTCGCTTCAAGTTCCAAATGCTGGATTGATTTTATTATCTCCCTTTCTCCACTTATTCTTTGAAAAATGTGAATTACTTCATTCCGATGGCAAGTGGATGAATCAACAATCTAAAATAAAGGCGATTCATTTACTTCATTATCTGTCGTTTGGAGATGAAATATGTCACGAGGGGTTATTGGTTTTCAATAAAATATTAATGGGATGGCCAATTCAGTTGGCTGTTCCGTTAAATATAAAAATGTCAGATCAGGAACGCACCGAAGCGACTCAGCTTTTCGAAGCCGTGGTTGGCTATTGGTCTGTTTTAGGGCATACTTCAGTCGATGGGCTGAGGGAATCCTTCGTCAGGCGAAATGGCCGGATAGGGGAACAAGAACATGGCTATTTGCTTCGGGTTGAGCCTCGTTCCTACGATTTACTTTTGGAAAGTCTTCCCTGGAGTTTTTCAGTAGTGAAATTTCCATGGATGAGAAAAACTATAACAACCGATTGGAAAACAAAGATATAGTGTTGTGGAAAATTTTCAATTTATTGAGAACGAGCTTAATTGGCTGGCCAGTGTGTTAGACACGAGAATGAGCCTGAATTTTGGTAATGAGACGGTGTATCGCTCTGTTTTTGAGCTCTCGCCGCCCAAGCCAGAAGGGGATGGGGCTTATGCGCAGTTGATTCGGCATTGGAAACTAAGTGCAGAAGAGAGACTCTGCCTTATTCTGGCTTTTAGCCCATTGCTTCGACCACAAATTCTTCAACCATTGGAGGTTGCGAATCCGGCAACTCAATCACCATTTCCGGAATTTGGCTGTATTAAAAGTGATAGCCATTGTTTGCTTCCAACCTTGGCAACGTTTTTGTTTCTGGTAGCTGGTAACGATTTGGATATAAGGTTAAAACTTATCTCTTTCTTCGACGAGAAACATTTGCTTTTCAGCCATCATTTCATCGATTTGAAGAAATATTCGGTCGGTGCCTCTATCCAGGAAAAAGTTTTACAGCCTACTGACGAAGCGGTTTATTCGCTATTGTTGGAACGGAAATATCAACCCGTATTTTCGAACGATTTTCCTGCACGTTTGGTCACTACGGCTCAATCGTGGGAGGAACTGGTGCTGGAACCGGAAGCCAGTCAACGGATTGATGAATTGAAGGATTGGCTCTATTTCGGCCAGAAAATGCTGATCGAATGGCAGTTGAATCGGTACGTCAGTGGTGGGTACAGGGTGCTTTTCCATGGGCCTCCTGGTACTGGAAAATCTATGACTGTCAGATTATTGGGAAAGAATTCCGGACGTGATGTATTCCGTGTCGATCTTTCTCAGGTTGTTTCGAAATATATTGGCGAAACGGAAAAGAACCTCTCCAGGATTTTCGATAAGGCTGAATTGCGCGATTGGATTCTTTTTTTTGATGAAGCCGATGCCCTGTTTGGTAAGCGGACAGATATAAAAGATGCACATGACCGTTTTGCCAATCAGGAAATATCTTTTCTTTTGCAACGTATCGAAGAATTTTCGGGTTTGGTTATACTTGCTAGCAATCTGAAATCCAATCTGGATGAAGCATTTTTACGTCGGTTTCAATCGGTTGTTTATTTTAATGTTCCGGGGCCAAAACTGAGAGTTAAACTGTGGCAAAACTATTTTTCGAAATATTCTATACTTGATAATAGTATTGATATAGAAGATATTGCAGCAAGATATGAATTGACAGGTGGCGAAATTTTGAATGTTGTGCTGTATGCTTCGCTTAGGGCATTCTCGAAAAACGAAAAAACAATCCGGTTAACTGATTTGCTGAATGGAATAAAGATGGAGCTGGCCAAAGAGGGAAGGACAGTGTCGTAAGTTGCTGCCGGGCTACTGTATTTCTCCGGCCAGAATAACCATATCTATCAACTCCCTGTCGATGGCATAAGTGAGATATTGGTAAGTCGGAATTGGTTCAGTGATAAAAATATTGGCTGCTTTCCCTTTAGCTACCGAACCGTAGCCTTTGCTGATATCCATTGCATATGCCGCGTTGATGGTTGCGGCGTTAATAGCCTCTTCGGCAGTCATACCGTGCCTGATGCAACCGAGCGACATCATCAGTTTCATGTCGAATGATGGTGTTACCACCGGATTATAATCCGATGCCAAAGCAACAGCAAGACCAGCATCAATCATGGCTCTGGCCGAAGTACTGGTTTTATTGCCAAAAAACGAAACCCCGGGATGAATAACCGGCAATGCCTGACTTTTCGAAATGATAGCAATTTTATCTTTCAGCTTTTTTTGTTGCGATTCAATGATTTCAATCTCCTGAGACAAGCTTTTGTTTCGCAACTTTCCTAAACCAATTTCCCCGGAGTGAATCTTCGGTTTAAGCCCGGCTTTGATACCCAGTCGCAGGAATTGCTCAGCAGTATGGTTCGAGTGGTAATTATTATTAAATCCAATGTCAATATTATCAGCCAGATTTTCGTTTAAAACCTGAGGCAGAATAGAATCGGTAAGGGTAGCAAAATAATTGGATGGCGTTTTTCCCCAACCATTCGGAATCATTTCGTTTCCCAAAAATGTTGATATAATGGCTAATGGCGAAGTCTGTTTAAGTCTTTTGATAACTCTGAGCATTTTTAATTCGTCATCGGGTGCGAGGCCATATCCACTTTTGATTTCGAGTGCTCCTGTACCTTTTTTGACAATTTTCTTGATTTTTTGCATCGCCGAAAGGTACAATTCTTCTTCCCCTGACTGGTGGAGCAACACCCTTTTCTGTTCTTCGTCTCTTTTGGCCGAACCTGAATTCCGGTTACGCAGGCTCATATTTAAATCATTTTCAAAAGGATACAGCAAGTGAGAATCGGGGTCGCAAAAAGCAGGAAACACCATTCGTCCGGTACAGTCGATTTCCATGATTTGCTCAAAATTTTCAAAATTACATTTCTCGAGGGCAATCATGGGGCCAAAATCGGTTATCAATTCATCCGTAATCAAAAGGAAAGCATTTTTGATGGTATTAATCCT
>CAYOJD010000074.1:0-16540 GCA_964404205.1 uncultured Prolixibacteraceae bacterium | reverse complement strand
CGGGATGACAGCCAACGGAGGCAGTCTCTTTATTCAGAATTTTAAACAGATTGGTTTTTCAAAAACCTATTCAGCCGACAAATATGTGACCGATTCGGCAGCGGGCGGCACAGCCCTCTCGTCGGGGGTGAAAACCAATAATGGGGCCATTGGCGTAGATGCCAACGGGAAAGCGGTCCCAAGTATTCGTGAACTGGCCGAAAAGAGAGGTTTGAAAACGGGTCTGGTAAGTACTTCAGCTATCAACCATGCTACACCGGCATCGTTTATTGCCCACGAGGGTTCGCGTGGTAGCTACGAAGCCATATCAGCGCAATTTCTCCATTACAATATTGATGTATTTATTGGAGGGGGCATCAAATTCTTTGAGAAAAGAACAGACGGACGGAACCTTTCCGAGGAATTGCGCCAAAAAGGATATCAGGTACTTTACGACATCGACGAAATCAGCAAAGTACAATCAGGTAAACTGGCCGGGCTCACCGCTCAGGAGCACAATCCAGGGATGCCCGAAAGGGGCGAAATGTTGGTTCCGGCAACCGAAACAGCCATTAGGCTATTATCTCAAGGGAAAAAAGGTTTCTTTTTAATGGTAGAGGGTTCGCAAATCGACTTTCTGGCCCATGGTAATAATACGCCCGGTGTTGTAGGCGAGATGCTCGATTTTGACCGGGCTGTTGGTGCTGCACTGAAATTTGCTTCGGCCAATGGCGAAACGCTTGTAATTGTTACAGCCGACCATGAAACCGGAGGAATGACCGTAAATAATGGCAACTACACAACGGGTGAGGTTACAGCCAAATTTACCAGTACCGACCATACCGGTGTTATGGTTCCCGTTTTTGCTTATGGCCCGGGCGCAGAGCATTTTACAGGCATTATGGAAAATACTGAAATTGCCAACCGGATGATGAAATTGCTGGGGTTGAAATAGCTTTAAATTTATCAGACATACAGAATAACCGCAAAGCAGAAGGAGTCAGTCCAACTGTTTTGCGGTTATTTTTCTAGGCTTCAATTACAATTTTATCGCCAAATATTTCAATCACATCCCCGGGACGCAACTTGGCCCTTTTCCTTGATTCGGGCTGGCCATTTAACCGAACCTCGCCATCGTCGACCATCAATTTGGCCTGACCTCCCGATTCGGCAATCCGAATCAACTTCAATAATTTTATCAGTTCAATATATTCTGCTCCCTGAAGGCTAAACTTTTTCATGATGGGTTTTCATTATTCATTTCTGCTTTCACTTTTCCTGACAACGTGTCAAACACCAACGTGTACGAATGGTCAATCAACTCCAGGATCAACTGGTCTGGTAATCCGGCATTGAGCATCACGGTGTTCCAATGCTTTTTATTCATATGATAACCGGGTGTAATTGCGGGATAGTGTTCGCGCAAGTCGGCTGCCTTTTCGGGGTCACATTTCAGGTTGGCCGACGGCTCACCGTCGAGGCTGAGCAGGGCAAACATTTTACCTCCGACCTTAAGTACCAGCGTGGTTTCATCGAATGGAAATCCTTCAGTCACCCCGCTTTTAAGCAGGCAATAGGTTCTGAAAAGTTCAATATTCATGAAAGAAGGTGATTAAATTCTTAAAATTAACAGCCGATGAAGATAATAATTTTTATTCATAAGCCCTTTTTTGTAAATTGGGCGAGACTTTTTAGCTAATGTAAATCGGGGTAATGATTAACAAAATTTTACTCGCCGAGGATAACTTGATGAATTGCAAGTTGGTACAGCTCGGCTTGAAACAATATGACGTAGATGTTGCTCACGACGGTCAGGAAGCAATCGATCTGTTTAGTACGACTCATTACGACGTCGTTTTAATGGACATTCAGATGCCCGTAAAAACTGGGATCGAGGCTACCTACGAGATTCGGGAACTGGAGAAACAGCAGGGGCGGGCGCGTTGCATTATTCTGGGGATGACAGCCGACTGGATTCCGGCTGTTGAAGAACAATGCAAAACTGCCGGCATCGATGATTTTTTGCCAAAGCCCTTTCTTCCGTCGGAGGTCTCAGCCATTATTGAAGAGAAATACCGCAGGATAAACGAGACAAAAGCTGGCTAATTCAATTAATTAACCGGTGGAGTAAATGCGCCCGGGAAATGGGTCAGTTCATATTTCCCACTTTTTTCGAAAACGATCGATATCACATCGAACCGGGTTTCCAAATCTATTTCATGCTCAAGCAAATAAGCTTCGGCAGCCTCCACAAGATTCTTAATTTTACGACTGGACACGGCTTCATAAGGCTCTTCGTAATAGTCGCCTTCGCGCGATTTAACTTCTACAACAACAATCTCATCCCCCTTTCGGGCAATAATGTCAATTTCTTTATGATCGTAAAACCAATTGACTGCCAGAATCTGGTATCCCTCACCCCGAAGGAATTTGCGGGCAATCTCTTCCCCTTTCTTGCCAAGTTCGTCAGCTTTTGCCATAAAGCCAGCTAAATTGAAGTTCAGCGTATTCTTTGTCAACGGCCAGTTTGCACTCCCCTCCCATAATCAATGGCATATTGGGCAGTTCGTGGCCAGCCGGAAAGCCAAAAAGCAACGGGTAATGATAGTTTTCGACAGCCTCGCGTATAATTTCGTAACTATTCATCCCGTAAGGGGTTTCGCCATCTCTCATATCGGTAAAATGGCCTACCACCAATCCTGAAATCCGTTCAAGTACTTTTCCGGCTTTCAGGTTCATCATCATCCGGTCGATATGATAATGATATTCGCCGATATCTTCAATAAACAAAATCTTTCCTTCGGGATCGATATCGAGCGGCGTGCCGCGTAAACTTTGTATAATCGACAAATTTCCACCGAAGAGCTGTCCGGAAGTTACACCCACTCGGTTCAACGGATGACTCTTGACTGTAAAAAGAGGCAGTTCGCCTTTAAGCAACCCGATGGTACGAAGATAACTTTCAGTTGGTCCATCGTCGTCACCCATAAAAGCACTCATTCCGCCATGTATTGAAACAATATTATTGGCAACTGTCAAGGCATGAAAAACAGTAATGTCGCTAAAACCTATCAACCATTTCGGTTGATCAACAAAGTTGCTCCAATCAACCAACATCGACGTTCGCAAACAACCATATCCACCCCGCGAAAAGAATATAGCTTTAATTTCAGCATCGTTGAGCGCCCATTGCAAATCGGCAGCCCGTTCGCTGTCTGTTCCGGCAAAAATTGCGGAACGGTTGGCCGCATTTGGACCCAACACCGGCACGAAACCTGAGTCGCGCAAACGGACGACTGCAAGATCCAGCAAAGTTTGGTTGATTTTCCCTGCAGGCGAAACAATGGCAACGCGATCGCCATCTTTCAGAGGGGGGGGGCATTTTGGAGCCATAACCACAAATTTATTTCGACAATAAATTATCCATCACATACTTCTCAATAACAACAGGAAAGTGTTCATATTCCAGTTGATGAATCCTTGCCGCCAGGGTCCCGGGGGTATCGTCAGGCAAAACCGGGCATTTGGCCTGCAACAGGACTTCCCCTTTATCGTACTCTTCATCGATCAAGTGAATGGTAATTCCCGAAACTACCTCTTTTGCCGCAATCACTGCTTGATGGACATGGTCGCCGAACATCCCTTTTCCGCCGTAGGCAGGTAATAATGCAGGGTGAATATTGACTATTTTGAAGTTTTGTACCAATGTTTTGGGCACCAGCCAAAGAAAGCCGGCCAGCACAATTAAATCGATGTTTCGCCGCTTCAGTTCAGTCAGCAAAATGTTACTTTCTGTTAAATCGGCACGCGAGAAGGAATGAGCTTCAACACCCAAACGGATTGATCTTTCGAGCACAAAAGCATCCTTTTTGTTGGACCAAACCGAATCAATTCTGATGAGTGGATGGGCATCGAAATAGCGGATGATATTTTCGGCATTTGAGCCTGATCCGGAAGCAAATATAGCTATATTCTTCATTAATAATTAGTTACATTGATTTAAAATTTGAATATTCGACTGATAAATTCCATGCCAGGCCATAAATGGACTATTTCGGCTCAAATCAAGTACAAAATTGGACAAATATTTGGAAGTTCAATTTCTTTCTTTGTTACTTTGCACACGCTAAAAAATTAGCAGTGTGTAAAATTAATAATTGTATTAACGTTAAATTTAAAAATTATGTCAGACATTTCGGCTAAAGTAAAAGCGATCATTGTTGACAAACTAGGTGTTGACGAAAGCGAAGTTACCAACGAAGCATCATTCACCAACGACCTTGGTGCAGATTCACTCGACACTGTAGAATTGATCATGGAATTCGAAAAAGAATTCAACATTGCTATTCCAGACGATCAAGCTGAAAAAATCGGCACTGTAGGCGACGCTATCAACTACATTACTGAAAACGCGAAGTAATTTATCCAGTTTAAGAATAAAGGTCTTAAAAAATACTCATGGAATTAAAACGAGTTGTTGTAACCGGATTAGGCACAATCAACCCACTCGGTAAAAACGTTGAGGAATTCTGGGAAGGCCTAAGCAATGGGGTTAGCGGTGCCGGCCCCATTACTCGTTTTGATGCCTCTGGTTTCAAGACGCAGTTTGCCTGCGAAATCAAAGATTTCGACCCGAATAACTATTTTGACAGGAAGGAAGTTCGCAAACACGACATGTATGCGCTTTTTGCCTATATCGCAGCCGGCCAAGCCATCAAAGATTCAGGTCTCGATCTGGAGAAAATTGACAAGGACGAAGTTGGTGTGATTTGGGGAGCCGGCATTGGCGGTTTGGATACTTTCTACCAAGAAGTTACCGAGTTCAATTCTTCGCCGCAAAATCCTCGCTTCTCGCCGTTTTTCATCCCCAAGATGATTGCCAACATGGCCAGCGGGAACATTGCCCTTCAGTATGGTTTCAGAGGACCAACCATCACGACTGTAACAGCCTGTGCATCGGCAACCCATGCACTGATTGATGCGGCAACCTACATCAGGCTTGGTACAGCCAAGATTGTTGTAGCAGGTGGTTCAGAATCGGCCATCAACGCGGCAGGAGTTGGAGGTTTCAATGCCATGAAAGCATTGTCGACCCGCAACGACGACCCCAAAACAGCATCGAGGCCTTTTGATAAGGATCGTGATGGATTTGTAATGGGCGAAGGCGGTGGTGCATTGATTCTTGAAGAATATGAGCATGCGGTAAGTCGCGGTGCTAAAATCTATGCCGAACTGGTAGGAGTCGGTATGTCAACCGATGCTTACCACATGACGGCACCGGATCCGGAAGGCGGCGGCGCAGCTTTAGTGATGCAGCGGGCCATCAAGGATGCCGGGATACAGCCTTCAGATATCGATTACATTAACGTACACGGCACTTCTACAGGGCTGGGCGATATCGCTGAACCAAAAGCAATTAAAAAAGTATTCGGAGAACACATCTATAAAGTAGCCATCAGTTCAACCAAATCGATGACCGGTCACCTTTTAGGAGCAGCCGGAGCCATTGAATCGATTGCGTCTATTTTAGCGATGAATAACGGAATTGTTCCCCCAACCATCAATCAGTTTGAACTTGATCCGGAAATCGACCCCAATATCGATTTCACTTTCAACAAAGCCAAGAAACGCGAAATGAACTACGTTCTTAGCAACACATTCGGATTTGGCGGGCATAACGGAACGGTAATCTTCAAAAAACTGTCATAGCAAAGTGATAAGAAATTTGAGGTATCAAATAAAACTCTTTTCTTCCCCAAGAAAGGAGTTTTATTCATTTATCAAAAGTTTGACGGGGTTTAGCCCGCTTAAATTCAAACTTTACGACACGGCATTCATTCATAAATCGGCTTCGACAGTCGACGGGATGGGCAATGTGGTTAACAATGAGCGGCTCGAATTTTTGGGCGATGCCGTATTGGGCACAGTTGTTGCCGACTACCTATACAATCGTTTCCCGGGAAAGGACGAAGGCTTTATGACCCAACTGCGTTCGCGCATTGTCAACCGCAGTTTTATGACCCAACTGACCTTCCGCATGGGGCTTCACCGGTATGTCGAGTCGAATACCAACTCGGTAAACGAAACCAGCCATATCTATGGCGATGTTCTTGAAGCCTTTATCGGCGCCATCTATCTCGACAGTGGCTATTATCAGGCCAAACAATTTATTACCAAAAAAATATTTGCCCAATATGTCAACATCGACGAATTGGTAATGAGCGATACCAACTATAAAAGCCAGTTGATTGAGTGGGGACAAAAAAACAAGAAAAGCGTTGAGTTTAATACTGCAGCCCATACTGAAGCAGGCGACGGGAAAGCTCCCTTTTTCTCAGCAGTGATTATCGAAGGCGAAACAATGGGATCAGGCGAAGGTTTCTCCAAAAAGGAGGCCCAGCAAAACGCGTCGAAAGAGGCACTCGAAAAAATTCCTTTGCAGGAGTAATTGGCCGGGAAACTATCTGTAGCCAGCCAATCATAACCGATTTTTGAAACATTGCGCTGTTAAATATTGTTAAGAATTGGACGTGTAACAGTTTATATAATATATATTTGCGTCTATGAGCAGAAGAATGATTTATTATCTGGCAACGGTTATGGCCATTGCAGTAGCCGCAATGGTTTGGGTTCAGTTAATGACCATGCGCAAAACATCGCTGCTCCACGATCGCAACTTTAGTATCTCAGTGAACCGCGCACTGAACGACATAAGCGACTGGATTGACTATCAGGAAATTGAGCTTTTCTATAAATACGATGCCGAACACAGCGCCGTTGATGCCAATTCGGCTAGCGATTGGAACATCTACCCCAATTCCGATCCCAGCGAACCATTAAACAGATTGGGGCAAACCGGAGAGATTTACATTTCGTACAACTCATACACCCAGCAAAGTAGCGACAACTACCGTGATTTTGGACATTCGCAAACGGCAACCCAAATTCAAATACAAAGTATGCAAAGTGCATACGACCGTCGCAATGCCGAACATGCGCGCCAGTTACGCTATCAGGCATTTATGCTTGAACGATCGGAAATGCCGATAACCGAAAGAATCCCACCCTTATCGTTAGAATTGCTGCTGCATCAGCTTGATATCGAACTGAAAAGCAAGGATGTGATGCTCGATTACAAATTTTCTATTCAGTCGCAAGTCGACCATCAGTCAGTTTATGTCATGGGAGACCCTGACTATAAACCTGATAAAAAAACGCGCGAATATAAGCGATTGATATTTTCTGACGAGAATCAGCCCAAACCAAATTTTCTTTGTATCTATTTTCCGGAGCAAAGGAGCGAAATGCTTAAAGCTACTGCCTATCTTGTCTTTCCGTCTGTTTTTCTTACCATAATCATTATCAGCATATTTGTGGTAACGCTGCAAATTATTTTACGTCAGAAAAAATTGTCGCAAATCAAAAACGACTTTATCAACAACATGACCCACGAGTTGAAAACCCCAATATCGACAATTTCTCTGGCCTCGCAGATGTTGAAGGACAACTCGGTTGCCCGGACAGCCTCTACGGTTGACCATATTTCAGGAGTTATTCTGGAAGAGAGTAAACGCCTCAGCAACCAGGTTGAGAAAGTGCTCCAGATGGCTGTTTTCAACGAAGGGCGCCTGAAACTTAAATTTTCTCAGATAGACATCAATCAACTGGTATCCAATGTTGCAGCCAATTTTGAAATCCGGGTAACAACGGCCGGTGGAGAATTGCACACGCAATTATTGGCAGAAAATTCGTATATTAAGGGAGACGAAGTTCACATCACCAATGTGGTGTTCAATCTGCTCGACAATGCGTTGAAATATAGCAAAGAGAAGCCGATGATTGAATTAATGACCGAAAACAAAAACAATTGGGTGGTCATACAGGTTAAAGATAATGGGATTGGTATACCGAAAGAACATCAGTCGCAGATTTTCGAGCGGTTCTATCGTGTTCCGACCGGAAATGTCCATAATGTGAAAGGCTTCGGGCTGGGACTTTCATACGTCAAGCGAATTGTCGAGGTTCATTATGGAAAAATTAAAGTTGAAAGTACTGTGGGGAAAGGGACGCGCTTTCGCATCTATTTCCCTGTAAAAAATAGTCAATAATTATGGAAAAGAACATTAAAGTTATTCTTGCCGAAGACGACGAAAACCTGGGTCTACTTCTCCGCGAATACCTCATTGCCAAAGGTTACGATACGGATCTCTATCCCGATGGCGAAGCTGCCTACAAAGGGTTTCAAAAAAACCAGTACGACCTCTGCATTTTCGATGTGATGATGCCGAAGAAAGATGGTTTTACCCTTGCCAAAGAAATTAGGCTGGTGAATACCGAAATTCCTATCATCTTTCTGACTGCGAAGAACATGAAAGACGATGTAATTGAAGGCTTTAAACTTGGCGGCGATGATTATATGACCAAGCCGTTCAGCATGGAAGAGCTTATTTTCAGAATTGAAGCCATTTTACGCCGTATCGGAGGCGAAAGCGACCTTACCCAATCTGCTTTTAAATTGGGTAAATTTACCTTCGATGCCCGCAAGCAAACCTTGTCGGATGCCACCGACAGTACCAAACTGACAACCAAAGAGTCTGAACTGCTTCGGTTGCTGTGCGTCAATGCCAACAAAGTTCTGGAACGCAACTTCGCTTTAAAAACCATCTGGGTCGACGATAACTATTTCAATGCCCGAAGTATGGATGTTTATATCACCAAGTTACGCAAACACTTGAAAGACGAAGAAGGCATCGAAATTATCAATGTACACGGGAAAGGCTACAAACTGATTATGTAGCATCCTGATTATGCAGATAAAAAAAACCTCCTGAACCATTTTGTTCAGGAGGTTTTTTTGTTGATTATATTTTTCGCAACGCGCTTTAATCGAGTTTAAGTACAGCAAGAAACGCCTTCTGTGGCACCTCAACATTCCCCACCTGTTTCATTCGCTTTTTGCCCTTTTTCTGTTTCTCAAGCAATTTGCGTTTACGCGAAATATCGCCACCATAACACTTGGCTGTTACATCTTTACGGACAGCTTTCACCGTTTCGCGGGCAATAATTTTGGCCCCGATAGCAGCCTGAATAGCCACATCGTATTGTTGACGAGGGATCAATTCTTTTAACTTTTCGCACATCCTGCGGCCAAAGTTATAGGCATTATCAGCATGTATCAACGTTGAAAGGGCATCAACCGGTTCGCTGTTGAGCAAAATATCGAGTTTGACCAGTTTAGCCGGTCGGTAACCAGTCATGTGATAATCAAACGAAGCGTAACCTTTGGAAATACTTTTCAACTTATCGTAAAAATCGAAAACAATTTCGCCCAATGGAAGATCGAAAGCCAGTTCGGCACGATCAGCTGTCAGGTAATCCTGTTTTTTCAATATTCCCCGCTTATCGAGACAGAGCGTCATAATAGCACCAATAAACTCCGAACGGGTAATAATCTGCGCTTTGATATAGGGCTCTTCAATCAGTTCAATCAATGTCGATTCGGGCATTCCCGATGGATTGTATACCTCGAGGGTTTCGTCGCCTTTGGTATGGACCAAATACGAAACATTGGGTACGGTAGTAATTACATTCATGTCAAACTCACGATCGAGCCTCTCCTGAATGATTTCCATATGCAACAGACCAAGAAATCCGCACCGAAAACCAAAGCCCAACGCTGCTGACGATTCGGGCACATAAGTCAGTGAAGCGTCGTTCAATTGCAACTTCTCCATGGCTGCACGCAAATCTTCGTAGTCCTCGCTGTCGATTGGATAAACTCCGGCGAAAACCATTGGCTTTACCTCTTCGAAACCAGAAATAGCATCTTCGCAAGGTTGTTTGACATGGGTTATAGTATCGCCCACTTTGATTTCCTTGGCGGTTTTAATACCCAACATAATATAGCCTACATCACCGGCACTCAGGTATTCACGCGGATCGTAGCCCATTTTTAACACGCCAACCTCATCGACATAATATTGACGTTCGGTAGCCATGAACTTCACCAAATCGCCCTTGCGAACGGTTCCGTTTGCTATTTTGATATAGGCAATCACTCCGCGGAAGGAATTAAAAACCGAATCGAAAGTGAGGGCCTGTAACGAAGCTTCTGCATCGCCCTTTGGGGCAGGAATATCGCTGATAATTCGGTCGAGAATTACATCAATACCTTCTCCTGTCTTACCTGATGCCCGGATAATGGTCTCGCGTTTGCAGCCAATCAATTCGATTATCTGATCCTCTACAATTTCGGGCATTGCGTTGGGAAGATCCATCTTATTTAGTACCGGAATGATTTCCAAATCGTGTTCGATAGCCAAATAAAGATTTGAGATAGTCTGAGCCTGAATTCCCTGAGTTGAATCAATAATCAACAACGCCCCTTCGCATGCGGCAATCGAACGCGAAACTTCATACGAGAAGTCGACGTGCCCGGGGGTATCAATAAGATTCAGCAAATATTTCTCTCCATGATGAATATATTCCATCTGAATGGCGTGGCTCTTAATGGTAATGCCCCGCTCTTTTTCCAGATCCATATTGTCAAGCACCTGGGCTTGCATATCGCGCTCGTTGATCGTTTGTGTAACTTCCAGCAAACGGTCGGCCAACGTACTCTTTCCGTGGTCAATATGGGCTATGATACAAAAGTTCCTGGTGTGCTTCATTGAATGATTCTCTGTAAACTTGACAATTAACGATTCTTATTTTGCGCAAAGATACTTAAAATATTTAAGGCTTCGACGGGGCCAACGAAGAGTGAGAATCACCATAGTAAGGCCTGTCAGCCAATCAAAATAAATCTGCATAAATCGACTTTTGCTTTTAATAATGCTATTTTTGTCGGTTAATGATCAAGTTATATCATGATAGAAGATTCAAAAAAGCTGACAATCATTATTCCTGTTTATAATGAAGCGGAAAATTTGCCCCGCGTTGGGAAAACGATGACCGACTATCTGTTACGGTCGAATACTAAAGCTAAAGTACTGTTTGTTAATGATGGCTCGACAGACAAAAGTGCATCGTTGATTGAAGAGATTTGCAGTAACAATGCCCATTTTGGATTTGTCCATTTCAGTAAAAACTGCGGACTGAGTGCAGCCATCAAAGCAGGTTTTGACCTGTCGGATACTGAGTTTACCGGATATATCGATGCCGACCTGCAGACTTCGCCCGATGATTTCGATCTTCTAATGCAATATACTTCAGATTACGAATTGGTTACTGGCATTCGTGCCAAACGAAAAGATTCCATCGTTAAAAAACTGTCTTCGAAAATTGCCAATTCAATCAGGCGCTCCATTACCCACGACGGCGTTTCGGACACCGGATGCCCGCTGAAAATCATTCGTACATCAGTGGCCCGTAAGATCCCATTTTTCAAGGGGATGCACCGTTTTATAGCGGCATTGGTGCAACTCGAAGGGGGTAAAGTGAAAGAGGTCCCGGTGAGCCATTTCCCACGCATTGCCGGTCAATCAAAATATCACCTGTGGAACCGGCTTGTAGGCCCAACAGTAGACTTGATGGCTTACCGCTGGATTAGAAACCGTTATATCCGTTACGAAATATCGAAAAGAGGATGAAACAGGATACTTTACTGATTTTCGGTGTCGGAATATTGGCCCAGGTACTGTTTGCCGCCCGAATGCTCGTACAATGGTTTCAGTCGGAAAAAGCAGGAAAACCACTTTCCCCTGTTCTTTTTTGGCAACTGAGCCTGTTTGGAGCCATCCTTTTCTTTATCTACGGGGTTTTACGCCACGACTTTGCCATCGTTCTCGGCCAATTATTGGTCTATTTCATTTATATTCGCAACCTACACCTTAAAGATCAGTGGAGTAAAATCGGCCCGCTTTTTCAATGGCTGGTTTACCTGATTCCGATTGCCTCGCTGATTTTTCTTTTTTCGGGCGCTCCAGGCAATATTTTTGACCTCCTAGGAAATGACGACATTTCACTTTCGCTAAAAATATGGGGAGTTACAGGGCAGCTTATATTTACCTTCCGGTTTGTTATTCAATGGATTGAATCAGAAAAAAGGAAAGAGTCAATACTGAGTAAATCGTTCTGGATAGTTAGTCTTCTTGGATCGACAATGTTGATTATTTACGCCATTTTCAGGCTCGACCCAATCCTTTTTCTGGGACAGGCAGGAGGGACTATTTTCTACTTCAGAAACCTCGTGTTAGGTAAGCGGGCCAAGCTACAGGAACAAGAAATCGAATAATTATCAACCCATTAACTTTCGGCATGACAAGTTTAAAGAAAGAGTGGATTTGGCTCATCGCGTTGATAGTGATATCATTTTTTGCCAACAGCGGTGTGATAGAAGTCAACCTGATGGAATCGCGCAACCTCACTACAGCCCGCGAAATGTTACAAAAGGGTAACTGGTTAGAACCCACCATGAATGGTGAACTAAGGTTCGAAAAACCACCTCTCCCCACCTGGCTGGCTGCAACTTCGATGGCTGTTTTCGGACAGGACAACCGCTTTTTTCTGCGAATGCCGGCTGGAATTGCCGCCGCATTGCTGATTTTCTTTCTCTTTAAACTTGTCAAAGAGTTGACTGACGATAAAAAAATACCCTTTTGGGCTGCCGGAACAGCTGCCACCTCTTTCTATGTTTTTTTCATGGCCCGCGATATCTGCTGGGATATCTTTTGCCACAGCTTTATGCTTGGGGCAATATGGCAACTCCACCGTGGGTTACACAATAGGCTAAGCAACAACCTCAATTTTATCTATTCTGCAATTTTGATGGTCCTTTCGTTTCTCAGCAAAGGGCCTGTCTCATTTTTTGCACTCTTGCTCCCCTACCTCATTGCATCGCTTATTGCTTACGGTCCGGCACCATTCAAACAGAAACTGAAACCGCTTTCGTCAATGGTGATTATTGTCATTGTATTCAGCTCAATATGGCCACTTTATATCTATTTTATACATCCCGACTATTCGGTATATGTTGCTCAAAAAGAGTCAGCGGCCTGGATAAGCCGAAATACAAAACCATTTTATCATTACTGGAGTTTTACCGCCCAGTCGGGTATATGGATAATTTTGGCTACTGCTGCATTGGTATTCCCCTACGCCGCCAAACGTATCAATCGTTTTGGGAATTATCGCTTTATGGCCACATGGGTGTGGGCATCAGTCATTTTGCTTTCGCTTTTCCCGGAAAAGAAGGAAAGATATCTACTGCCGGTTTTGCTCCCGTTGGCTATACTTACTGCCTATTACCTCCACTATCTCATTGCTTCATTTGCCAACAACAACCATACTCGGAGCGATACGATCATTCTCAGAATTAATAGTTGGATCAGTGGTCTGGCTGCCTTGATTCTGCCGATAGCTGTTTTTTGGATGATTCGAAAAAATGGTTTTTCACCCGGAGTTATCATTACCGCAGTCAGCTTTATCGGATTCTGGGGGATAGCCTATTATCTTCTCAAGAGTGGAGTAAAGAAAAATCCGGAATCGCTTTGGCGCGGAATGACTGCCTTAGTAGCACTCACCTGTCTGCTGGTGTTTTATCAGATACCACAAATTGTACAGAAGAATCCCAACTTCAGGCCCTATTACGAGTTGCGCCAGAAACCCGAATTGGAACAAGTTCCCTTCTTTGGTAACTTTAGCTGGGACGGAAAACATCTTGAAATGGTATGGGCAAGCGGGCGCGAGATAAAACAATGGGATCCAATTGCAAACCCGGCTCTACCTGTAAACGCCCCGCTGGTGTTGATATCGAAGGCTCCGGCCGATTCGATTTTAAGCCCTGAAATTCTGCATAACTACACAATCGAAAATATTGGGCTTTTCGATGCCAATTTGCAAAAACGCTGGGGCGGTAGCGTCCTTCGTAACCATGTCACATTAATCAAACCCAAAAATTGATTGGAATGGATAAAATTTTAGTAACCGGATGCGCCGGATTCATTGGTTCGCACCTTTGTCGGTCACTTCTTGCCAAAGGAAATATGGTTTATGGTATCGACAACTTCGATCCGTTTTACCCACGTGCAACAAAAGAGCGCAACCTTTCGGCCTTTATCGATCATCCCCGGTTTAACTTTACGGAGTTCGATTTGGCTGATAAAGAGGCCCTGTTTAATTGGGCTGGTGCAAAAGAGGTTACGATGATAGTCCATCTGGCCGGCAAGGCAGGAGTTCGTCCATCGATTGACGATCCCGCAGGATATTTCAAGGCCAATATTGTTGCCACACAAAATATTCTTGACTTGATGCGCACCTTTGGCATTAAAAAAATGGCATTTGCATCATCATCATCGGTTTACGGCAACAGCGAAACCGTTCCGTTCAGCGAAGATGCCGATGTATCGAAACCGGTTTCGCCCTATGCATTTACCAAAAAGGCTTGCGAGTTAATTAACTTTACCTATCACCATCTTTATCAACTCGATATTATCAATCTCCGGTTTTTCACCGTTTACGGTCCCGGGCAGCGTCCCGATCTGGCCATTCATAAATTTGCGCGATTAATCAGCAACGGTAAAGAAATTCCGATGTTTGGTGACGGTTCAACCGCCCGTGATTACACTTTTGTTGAAGATACCGTTGCCGGAATTGAAAGTGCTGTCGCCTATCTTTTCAGCAACGAAAATGTGTATGAGATAATCAATCTGGGAAATAATCAGCCGGTTTCGCTGAAAGATATGATTGCGGCCATTAGCGACGCGATGGGAAAGAAACCTGAAATCGAACAGTTGCCCATGCAGCCTGGCGATGTCAATATCACTTTTGCCGATATTTCGAAAGCCAAATCGATGTTGGGCTACCAACCGTTAACGCCATTCAGCGAGGGAGTCAGGAAATTTGCCGAATGGTTTAAACTACAGGCATAAACAAAAAAGCTTCCGAATCCGGAAGCTTTTTTTGTTTTAGTCGGCCATCAACCAGTAACTGTTGCCAGGCTCGGCCTGACGAAGACTGTCCAACGCAGCCAAAGCATCATTGCGATTGGCATACGACTGTATGGTTACTCTCAGCAAACCGTTTTTTAATGTTTCAACCTCAGGCTGAAAGCCTTTCGAGGTCATGGCACTTACCATCCTGTCGGCATTTTCGCTATTGCGGAAACAACCACCGATAATGTGATATTTTGCTTTGGATGCTACCGGAGTCGGAACAGGATTCACAACTTCTTCAATTGCATCAGGTTTTACTTCGACAAGTGCCGTTTGCGGTTCCTTTTCGGCTTCGATCTGTTTATTACTTTCGTCAATCAGATGGGTATCAGGCTCATTGACAACTGTCTTTGGTGAATCGGCCAACGGCAACGATGTCGTCGACGATACCTGATGATTTTTAAGAAATCCGTCATTCCATATCGTCGTCGATAACGGAATGAAAGCCAGCGCCGCAAGTATCGGGATAGCAATCAATACTCTTTTCATTGTCCGCGAACTGAAAACCGGACGGACAGCCTCCTTGTCGCGGAAAACAGTTTTTGGGACGATTGTTTCGTGATGTTTCAGTTCCGGGAAATGGAAAGACTCCATTCCATAAGCATCGAGCAACAGGTTTTCGGTTAAAGCCGGTTCAAATATCAGTTTTTCATTTTTATCATACGAAAGTGTACCAACCCGTGGAAAATCGATGATTTCGCCATTTTCGAGTTTCGACCAGGCTTCATCAGTAAACTCCGAAATCATTTTACGCGCTTCGAGATAGCCGACACCTTCAGTCTCGGAAATGTGATTGACCAGCAAACCGTCATTTTTATTCAGTTTACTGCTGAAAATAACCTCCTTTTTGGGTGGAAGAAATTTGTTTCCGGCCAAATCCATTTCAGCAGATCGGTAATTGGCAATAAAACCACCTAAATCGGGAATTATCACACAATCATAGAGTCGCAACAAATCAACCAGCGCAGAAGAAATTTCCATAAGCGTGTATTTTTCAGGTTACCAAAAATAAGGATTTTAATGACCGAAACAAGGTTGATTGTTGAAAAAAGAGCTAAAAAATGAGGCGATTGTCGATAACGGTGACAAATTATTCGGGTCATGATTATGAGAATTAGGCTCATAAATCGTACTTTTGGCCTTCCCGAAAACAGATAACCCGATTTACAATGAAAAAATTAATCCTGGTAACCGGCGGAACCGGCTATATTGGTTCGCACACAGTAGTTGAATTGCAAAATGCAGGTTTCGAAGTTGTTATTATCGACGATCTGTCGAACTCGACAGCAGATGTAGTCGACAATATCGAAAAAATATCAGGCATCCGGCCCGCTTTCGAACAGTTCAACCTTCAAAATGAACAAGCACTTGAACAATTCTGGATGAAGTATCCCGGAATTGAAGCTATAATCCATTTCGCGGCAAGCAAGGCTGTTGGCGAATCGGTTGAACTTCCACTGCTTTACTATCGCAATAATCTGGTATCGCTAATGAACCTGTTAAGCGGGATGGCCGAACATCAGATTAATAATTTAGTATTCTCCTCATCCTGTACGGTCTATGGCCAACCAGACCAGCTACCGGTAACAGAAAATACACCGCGCAAAGAAGCCGAATCGCCTTATGGC
>CAYOJD010000073.1:4259-16990 GCA_964404205.1 uncultured Prolixibacteraceae bacterium | reverse complement strand
TCGAACCCCCAACCTTCTGATCCGTAGTCAGATGCTCTATCCATTAAGCTACGAGGCCATTGCATTTAAGCGGTGCAAAGATAAACAGATTTTGTTAAAAGAAAACCCTTCGGACTGCCTTTTTTCTGAAAATTGTACTTTTTATTGTTTTTGCCTTTCCGGAGCTTACTCGTATTTGGCCATTTTTTGCTCTATCACAGCTGGTTGGCCGGCATGGCTTTCTATTTTGATATATGCCATCATATTTTCGGTCCCGGCGGCATAACAGGCTTCGTGTACCTTTTTCACCACCTCCATCAGTTGGTCGAAATCGCCTTCCATTACCGTCTCGAACGGGCAAACACGATATTTCACTCCCGACCGGGCAATAATCGCAATAGCTACATCGACCATATCATAACTTGTTTTTCCATCGGCCTGAGGCAATACCTGCAATGCCATATTCACCGTTTTGTTCATTGTTGCACGTTTTGCCGCAAAGCTACTTTTTTTCGTTCAGCCATCATGGCTTCATCTGTATGCCAATGAATTTTTTATGGTATCTGCAGTCAATTTTTTCGAACGATAGGATTACCGGTTGCACCGGAGAGACGCTCTGTTTTGTCCGGATCAACGCCCTGTCATCTGTACATCTTCTGTACATCTTCTGTACATTTTAGTATTGAAAATTATGAGAAGTTACAGATAAAATAATTGGATGATATGGCGTTGATCCGGGGTTAAGCCGTATGGTCAGTTGACGCAGTCCGGTGCCGTGTGAAACAGGTCGTTTGTCGGGTTCCCAGCTTCTGTCGAGGTTTTGAGGCGAGCCTCTTAGCAGCAGCCTGTTCAATGATTATCGGCATTAACATTTTCGGTTTTCGATATAAAGAATATCTTTGCGATCTATTTTTATTTATTCTTAATAAGATTTTACCCGTGCGTTTATCCGACGTCAGCGAAAATAAAACAGTGGTTATCTCCAAACTGTTGGGGCATGGTTCCTTTCGGCGCAGAATTTCAGAGATGGGGTTTGTGGCGGGCAAAGAGGTGACCGTGATGAAGAATGCCCCGTTCAGGGATCCGGTTGAATACCGGGTAATGGGATATAATGTCTCGCTGCGCCGGGCCGAAGCCAATCTGATAGAGGTGGTTACGCCAGAGGAGGCCGGCTCGCTGGTAGCCCATGGTTTCGATGGCACCATCGATATGGAGAGCCTGAAAACGTCGGCCCGCGAGAAAGGGAAGATGATTCAGATTGCCATTGTCGGAAATCCCAACAGTGGCAAGACCACCCTTTTCAACCGTTTTACCAACTCGAAAGAGCATGTGGGCAACTACAGCGGGGTGACCGTCAGTGCTAAGGTGGCCAGTGTGGAACGAAACGGCTATACTTTTAATCTGGTCGATTTGCCTGGTACCTACTCGTTGACCACTTATACGCCCGAAGAGCTTTTTACCCGAAATTATATTCTAGGCGAAACGCCCGATATTGTGTTGAACGTTATCGATGCTTCGAACCTCGAACGCAACATGTACCTCACCACTCAGTTGATCGACATGGATATTAAAGTGGTGATTGCGCTGAACATGTACGACGATTTGCTGAACAGCGGGTCGAAGCTAAAAATCAAAAAATTGGGGGCGTTGCTGGGCATCCCGATTGTGCCTACCACGGCCAGCAAGGGGGTGGGGCTCGACGATTTGCTGGAAAAACTGATTGATGTGTACGAAGATCGCGATCCCATTGTCCGACATATCCACATCAATTATGGGGAGGAGATGGAGAAGTCGATTATGGCTATCCGGCAGGAGATTAAGAAAGATAAACCGGTTACGGCACAATTCTCGTCGAGATACCTCTCTATCCGTTTGCTCGATAAAGATACCGAAGCGCTGAAACTGCTCGAAAGCTCGACCAACTTTGGGGTGATCAAAGAGGTGTATGAGCGGGAGATTCACCGGCTCGAATCGCGTATGGGCGACGACAGTTCGCACCTGATTACGGATGCCAAGTATGGCTTTATTTCGGGGGCACTCAAAGAGACTTACCAAGCCGGTTATCAGAAAAGGATTGAAGCTACCGAAAAGATAGATAGGGTGATGACCCATAAATACTGGGGCTTTCCCATCTTCCTTTTGCTGATGTTTGTTACCTTTTTTGCCACTTTCAGGTTGGGCGCTTTCCCGACCGACTGGATGGAGGTGGGCATCGGCTACCTGTCGGGATGGGTGGAACAACTGCTTTCCGAAGGGATATTAAAAGACTTGCTGGTCGATGGGATTATCAGCGGGGTAGGGAGCGTCATTGTATTTCTGCCCAATATTTTAATCCTCTTCTTTTTCACATCGTTGATGGAAGATACCGGTTACATGGCGCGTGCCGCCTTTATCATGGATAAGCTGATGCACAAAATGGGGCTTCATGGCCGCTCGTTTATCCCGATGGTGATGGGTTTTGGCTGCAATGTACCGGCTATCATGGCCACCCGTACCATCCGCAACCGTGGCGACAGGCTGCTTACCATGATGATTATCCCCTTTATGTCGTGTTCAGCCAGGCTCCCGGTCTATATTGTGCTGATATCGGCTTTTTTCCCGACTTACCCGGCGCTGGTATTTATTGGCATCTACCTGATTGGGATTATGGTGGCCGTACTGATGGCCAATATTCTCCACCGGACAGTATTTAAACGGAAGGAGACCCCTTTTGTAATGGAACTTCCGCCCTATCGTATGCCGGTGATGCGCAATACGTTGCTGCATATGTGGGACAAGGGGAGCCAGTACCTGAATAAAATCGGGGGGACCATTTTAATTGCCGTGGTGATTATCTGGGCGTTGGAATATTTTCCACGTACGCCACTGTCCACGGTTCCCCAGCGTGAGATAGAGATGGCACAGGCACAGGAGGCTCAAATTGAAAACTCTTATCTGGGGCAGGTAGGCCGTTTTATCGAACCGGCCATCCGTCCGCTGGGTTTCGACTGGAAAATGGGCATCAGCCTGCTGGCCGGGATTCCTGCCAAAGAAATTGTGGTGAGCACCATGGGGGTATTGTATCAAACACCCGAACAGGGACAACATGCCAACGAGGGGCTTTCTGTGTCATTGCGCAACCAGCTTCATACTTCAGGGCCCAAAATCGGGCAACCGGTTTTCGATCAGGCGGTAGCCTTGTCGTTTCTGGTGTTTGTCTTGCTCTATTTCCCCTGTATTGCCGTGATAGCTACCATTAAACGGGAATCGGGCAGTTGGAAATGGGCGCTTTTCACGGTCGTTTATACCTCGGTGGCTGCATGGATTGGCGCATTTATTACCTACCATATTGCTTCGTTAATGATATAATTTTGAAGGATGGTCCAAAACATAGTCGTTGGAATTATTGTGGCAGTGGCGCTCTTCTTTTTGGCGCGCAGGGTGAACCTTTACCGGAAGAAATTTGTCAAAAAACCATTGGATTGCGGTGGGTGCAGCAGTTCATGCGAGGGATGCCCTATCGCTCCCGGTAAAGAGGCCCGGCAATAATTTGACGATTTGATAATTTTTATTCCACATCATTTCGGTTGCTTTCCGCTATTTTTACCCTCTTTAGCAGACTTTATTCTTACTCAATGAGCAGATTCTTTCCGCGCGAAGCATTCGAAGTGGTGCATAGCCGAAATTTCAGGTTATTTCTGGCCTACCGTTTTCTGATGACGACAGCGACCCAGATGCAGGCTGTTGTGGTGGGTTGGTTGTTGTACGATTTAACGAAAAATGTCCTCTCGCTGGGGATGATCGGGCTGGCCGAGGTGATACCACAGGTGAGCATCGCGCTCTTTGCGGGCCATTTTGTCGATATCTGGGACCGGAAGAAGATTATTCTCTATACCACTTTCCTGTTGTTGTTTGGTTCGTCGTTGCTGGCTATCTATACGCTTCCGCAACTCGACCTTCACCAGTTGCTGGGGACGCTCCCGATTTTTATCACCATTTTCATTACCGGTTTGGTCCGTGGTATCCTGATGCCAGCCCATACGGCTTTGCTGGGACAATTGGTGCCCCGCCGTTTATTGACGGGCGCTGCCACCTGGAGCAGTTCGGTTTGGCAGCTGGCAGCCGTAACGGGCCCGGCAGTTGGAGGGTTGATTTACGGTTTTTTTGGGGTGGTGCCGGCGTTTACCACTGTATTTCTGCTCTACCTGTCGTGCACCCTATTGCTGGTTTTCATTCAAAGCCCCGGGAAGGTGGCTACGGGAAGCAGCAACGAGGAAGATATTTTTGCCCGTATCAGGGAGGGGATTGCCTATGTGTTCAACAATCAGATTCTATTGGGGGCTTTTGCACTCGATATGTTTGCCGTTTTGTTTGGCGGTGCGGTAGCCATGTTGCCTGTTTTTGCTTCGGATATATTGCAAGCCGGCCCTGAGGGGTTGGGCGTGCTGAGGGCCTGTCCGGCAGTGGGGGCCATTATCATGTCGGTAATGCTGACCTTTCACCCTCCGGTTCACCGTTCAGGAAAGCTGCTGCTTTACAGTGTAGTCGGTTTTGGGTTGAGCATGATTGTTTTTGCCATTTCGAAGAGTTTTGTCCTTTCGGCAGCAGCCCTCTTTCTGAGCGGTGTTTTCGACAATGTCAGCGTGGTGATAAGGGCCAGTATTTTGCAACTCTTTACTTCGGACGAGATGAAAGGACGTGTGGCGGCGGTCAACAGTATTTTTATCGGCTCTTCGAACGAGTTGGGCGCTTTCGAATCGGGGGTTGCCGCACGGTTGATGGGGTTGGTACCTTCGGTGGTTTTTGGCGGTGGGATGACTTTACTGGTGGTTGCCGTGGCAGCCATTAAATCGCCTGCATTAAGAAATCTTTCGCTAAAGGATTGCGTGAAGGGTAATTAGTGGTTCCTGAATTATTGTTTTACATGCCAATCCGAAGGATTGCCCAATAATTGTCAATGACCATCAATAGCCGTCATAATTCTTGGTGGCTGTCAATGACCGGATAAATTTTCCCGCAGATTTTGCAGATCCCCGCAGAAGGTTTGTTTTTCTGCGGTCATCTGTTCCACCTGCGGGATGCTATTTTCAGTTTGACCACTACGAGCGTTGAAGTTCGAGTATTTCGGCTATCTGGTCGGGAGTTAAATCGCCCCGTTCGCCGGCTGCCAAAATACCCCTTTTGATAAAGCGCGCTTTAATGACCGGGATGATATCGGCTTCCACCCCATAGTCGGCCAGCTTGGTTGGTACGCCCAGCGATTCGAAGAATTGGACTGTTTTGGCAATAGTTGCCTCAACCCTTTCCGTTTCCGAACCATTGGTGATATTCCAGACCCTTTCGCCATACTGAAGGATTTTCTCTTTTTTGTTGGCCATTTTTACCCGCATCATGCCGGGAAGTACAATCGCCAGTGTGCGTCCGTGGTCGATACCGTAGAAAGCAGTCAGTTCGTGGCCAATCTGGTGGGTCATCCAGTCCTGTGGTACACCAGCACCAATCAATCCGTTCAAAGCCATGGTGGCGGCCCACATAAAATTGGCCGCTGCATCGTAATCGGTACGATTTTTCAGCACTTTTGGCCCCTCTTCGATAAGCGTTTGCAGGATGGATTCGGCAAATCGGTCCTGAATAGGCGCATTGACCGGATAGGTGAGGTATTGTTCCATCACATGGATAAAGGCATCGACAATACCGTTGGCTACCTGACGGTCAGGGAGCGAGAAGACTACTTCGGGGTCGAGGATCGAGAATTTAGGCATCACCAGTGGCGACATAAATGCTAATTTTTCTTTTGTTTCGGCTTTGGTGATCACTGAGCCTCCGTTCATTTCGGAGCCGGTTGCCGGCAGGGTAAGCACCGTTCCGATGGGAATTGCCGATGCCACATAGGCCCTTTTGGCCAATATTTCCCATGGGTCGCCTGCGGTATAGTTTGCGCCGGCTGCAATGAATTTGGTGCCGTCGAGTACTGAACCTCCGCCTACTGCCAGCAGAAAGCCTACCTTTTCTTCTTTGACGATTTCAACGGCTTTCATCAGTGTTTCGTAATGCGGGTTGGGTTCGATACCGCTGAACTCGATAATGTCAAACCCTTTCAGTGCCGCTACAACCTGATCGTAGACACCATTGCTTTTGATACTTCCGCCACCGTAAGTCATCATGATTTTGGTTCCCTGCGGGACCAGAGACGCTAACCTGGTTATCTGGCCTTTGCCAAAAACCACATTTACCGGATTATAAAATTCAAAGTTTTGCATAATGGTTTCAATTTGTGTGAAGCAAATTTAGCTGAAGTATGGCTGAAATGCAATTCACTTTTCAGCCTCTCCAGTCCAAAACAGATATTACTGTGTAAAAAGTTTCGGGAACAGGCTTCTCTTCATTACTCCCGAACCATCGCGACCACCCTTGTCCATGAGCTGTCGGCAGCCAGTTTCAGCGGGAAAGCCATTATTTCGAAAGTGGGGAATTTGCCCAGCGGCTCGAGATTGGTGAGGTTCTCGATGATAAAGATATTGTTCTGGAACAGGCGCGGGTGTGCCGGAAAAGGATAATGGTCGGGCGAGGGTGAGTCGAACCCAACAATTTTCACTCTTCGGGAGATAAGAAAGTCAATGGTCTCTTCGGTTAATGCAGGATGTTCGCTATAGTAAATTTCGCTGCCAAAATAGCGATCCCATCCGGTAAAGAAGAGGACTATCGCTCCGGGTACTACTTTATCGCGGTCGCCGGTGTCGATAACAATCTCCTTTTTCCCCCGGACATCAATTAACAGACCGTTTCCGCAGAAATGGTCTACCGGGAAGTCTGCTATCATGCGGTTATCACTGCTCATATGCATTGGGCCATCAATATGGGTGCCAATGTGCATGCTGCCAGAGAAATGAAAAAGGTTGAAGCCATCGGTGCCGAACGAGCAAACCTGGTTTATCACAGGGGGAGTATCGCCCGGATAAACGGGTGTTTCACTGTTTAGAGCCTGTGTAAGATCGAAATATTGAGCCATTGTCTGTTCGTATGGATTATTTGCCAAGTGTGGCCACCATGATGGCTTTGATAGTATGCATCCGGTTTTCGGCCTGATCGAAAACAATAGAGGCAGCGCTTTCGAACACCTCATCGGTAACTTCCATTGCTTCGATACCAAACTTCTGGAAAATCTCTTCACCGGTTTTGGTTTCGCGGTTGTGAAAAGCCGGCAGGCAATGGAGAAACCTGGTGTTTGGGTTACCAGTCAGTTCCATCACTTGTTGATTGACCTGATAGGGGAGCAGCAGTTTGATGCGTTCTTCCCATACATGGGCCGGTTCGCCCATCGATACCCAAACATCGGTGTAGATAAAGTCGCAATCTTTTACCGCTTCGGCTACATGGTCGGTTACCAATATGCTGGCACCGGTTTCTTTGGCAATTTCCTGGCATCTCTGCTGTAAATCTGCGGCCTGTTGACAGGCTTTTGGGGCAGCAGCCCTGAAATCCATTCCCATTTGGGCAGCCCCCACCATCAGCGAGTTGCCCATGTTGTTGCGGGCATCGCCCAGATAAGCAAATTTGATTTCGTTCAATGGTTTGTTGCAATGTTCGCGCATGGTAAGTAAATCGGCCAGAATCTGAGTGGGATGGAACTCATCGGTAAGGCCATTCCAAACCGGTACACCGGCATGTTGGGCGAGTATTTCAACAATTTCCTGTCCGTAACCCCGGTATTGTATCCCGTCGTACATCCGTCCAAGCACGCGGGCGGTATCTTTCATCGACTCTTTGCTGCCAATCTGCGAGCCTGATGGCCCCAGATAGGTGACATGTGCCCCCTGATCGTAGGCAGCCACTTCGAAAGCACAGCGGGTGCGGGTCGATGTCTTTTCAAAAATCAGGGCAATGTTTTTTCCGGTCAGGCGGGGCTCTTCGGTACCGCTGTATTTGTCCCATTTCAGTTCGGCGGCCAGGTTGAGCAGGTATTCAATTTCGGCCGGAGTAAAGTCAAGCAACTTCAGAAAATGTCTGTTGTGGAGGTTGATAGCCATATTGGATTCGTTTTTTGTGGTTTATTATTCGTGATTGGTTCGCGTCAATAGTTTAGGGTTATTTTCGACCCGTATGATTTGTCTTCGAGTTTCGAAGCTTCGGTAATGATGCTTTTGATACCACCGTTTTCGACAAAGTTGAGGGCAGCCACAATTTTTGGGGCCATGGTTCCTTCGGCAAAAGTGCCGGCTTCGAGGTATTTGCGGGTGTCGGCCGCATCGAGGAATTCAAGCTTTTCTTGTGTGGGCAACCCAAAATCTTTATAGATAAACGATACATCGGTGAGGATGTAAAATTCATCGGCATTGGCCCCGGTAGCCAGTACCGATGAGGCCAAATCTTTATCGATAACGGCATCGACAGTGCGGATATCTCCGTTCTCGTCGAAATAGACCGGAATGCCGCCACCGCCACAGGTAATGACAATATTGCCCCTGCGGGCCAGCTCTTCGATGGTGGCCAGGTTGAATATCCGTTTGGGGGTCGGCGACGGGACTACCCGCCGGTAGCCTTTCTCGGCTTTTTTACTCTCTTTAAATACCCACCCTTTCTCTTGCTGAAGTTTTTGTGCCTGCTCGTTGTTGTAAAGCATTCCAATCCGTTTGGTGGGATTGCTAAACGCCGGGTCGTTGGCATCGACCTCTACCATTCCGGCAATGGTAAGTACTTCTCTGTCGATTTGGTTTTTGCGCAGGATATTACGGAAGATGCGTTCAATCATATACCCTATACCACCTTGCGAATCGGCTACACAAATATCGAGGGGCATTTGGGCAATGCCGTAAAGCTGTTCGCCGGCATCGTTGCGCATCAGGATATTGCCCACCTGCGGGCCGTTGCCGTGGGTTACAATCAGATTATACCCTTCCTTGATCAAAAAAAGGAGATTTTCGATGGTCTCGGCCACATGCATCTCCTGTTGCTCGATGGTCCCCCGTTCGTTGTCGCGCAGTAAGGCGTTGCCCCCAAAGGCAACTACAGCCAGTTTTTTCAGGTGTGGTTTCATATTCATACGATTCTATTCCGAAAAATAGAGAATAATTTTGGGATTAAATAGTGAATTTTCCCCATATTGTTCAATCGGGGAAGTTGGCTGTGAAAGGGTTTTATTTTTTTGTGTGATTTCAGTATGGCCAATCTACTGCTTTGCAAATCAGCCGTATTTTGGATAGTGCCTTCAGCAGAAAAGGATAGATAATATACGGCAAAGTTCAATTGCCGATAAATTTTTGGTTACATTTGCCCTGTTCGAAATCAATGAAAAATAGCTGAAACTTAGATACCACCTTATGGCCAAATCGAAAAGTGACAATCAGGAAACCAAAGGCTCCGGAGGGAAAAGCAAAAGTGCCGGAATGACAAAAATGGACCGCTTTCGCGGAATATTGGGCAGTTTGCTCTTTATCTTCTCCCTCTATCTCTTTATCATATTTCTCTCTTTCCTGTTGTCGAAGGGGGCCGACCAAAGTTTGATGAATGTGTCGGTAAAGGAGATTCTTTCGAACCCCGATATCAAAATCGATAATGTTGGGGGCAAATGGGGAGCCATTATTTCGAACTGGTTTATCAATAAGGGTTTCGGGATTGCCTCGTTTGGCTTCATCTATCTTTTTGTGGTGATTGCAATGCGGCTGGCCAAACTGGGCAAGGTGTCGATGGGCAAACATTTTGCCTATGCCATTTTCCTGATTCTCTGGACTTCCATTGCATTGGCGTTGATTGTCACGCCGCTGGCCGAGAATTTTTACATTCAGTTTGGCGGGGCTTACGGTTATTTTATCAGTCAGTATATTAGCTCGCTCATTGGCAAAATCGGGACTTTTTTCCTGGTCTTTGCATCGATGCTTACCTTTATCATCATTGTATTCGAAAATTCCTGGGCCACCATTCAGAAATGGTTGCTCTATCGTCCGGCGCCCAAGGCTAAAGCCGTTGCGGCTGAGCCACTGCTGGCCGATAGTTCCCCGTCGGTTATTCCGCAAGCCCCGGTACTTGATGTGGTGGACGAGGCTTTTGCTAAAGTTGCCGTTGGCAATAAGGTGGAGAAAATTTATGCCGGAATGCCCGAGCCAGCCGGATTGGAACTGGAACGGGAAGAGATTTTTCAGGAAGAGATTGTTGATTTGCCTGAACCGCCTGTCCGAACTGCTCCTGCAAGCACTATTCCGAACGATATGTCGGATGAGACCGAAGATGAGCCTTTAGAGGAGATGGAAGATTATGACCCGACACTCGATTTGTCGCGCTATAAATTCCCTCCGCTCGATTTGCTGGAAGAGCGTTCGTCGGGCAACCCTCAGGTGTCGGACGAAGAGTTGATTGCCAACAAGAACAAAATCCTTCAAACGCTGAAGAATTATAGCATCGATATCGTTAAGATTAAAGCTACTACCGGGCCTACTATCACGCTGTACGAAATTGTTCCGGCCCCCGGTGTGCGTATCTCAAAGATTAAGAGTCTCGAAGATGATATTGCGTTGAGCCTTGCCGCACTGGGTATCCGAATTATTGCCCCAATTCCCGGTAAGGGGACCGTGGGTATAGAGGTGCCTAACAGCAAGCCCGAGGTCGTTTCGATGCGGTCGCTTATCTCGTCTAAAGTATTTCAGGAATCGGATTATGAACTTCCGCTGGCACTCGGTAAAACCATCTCGAACGAGACTTTTGTGGTCGATTTGACCAAGATGCCGCATATTCTGGTGGCCGGAGCTACGGGTCAGGGCAAGTCAGTCGGGTTGAATGCCATTATTTCATCATTGCTCTATAAAAAGCATCCGGCCGAACTAAAGTTTGTGTTTGTCGACCCTAAAAAGGTGGAGTTGAACCTTTATTCGATTATTGAAAAACATTTTCTGGCCAAAATGCCTGACGAGGTTGAGCCGATTATTACCGATGTCCAGAAAGTTAAAGATACCCTTAGTTCGCTCAACATTGAAATGGACACCCGTTACGACCTGCTTAAAAGGGCCCACGCACGTAACATCAAGGAGTATAATCAGAAATTTATTTCCAGAAGGTTGAACCCGGAGAAGGGGCACCGCTACCTGCCTTATATTGTGGTGGTGGTCGATGAGTTTGCCGACCTGATTATGACTGCCGGGAAAGAGATTGAATTGCCCATTGCCCGTATTGCCCAGCTGGCGCGGGCGGTAGGAATTCATATGATTATAGCCACGCAGCGTCCCTCGATTAACATTATCACCGGTGTAATTAAAGCCAATTTCCCTGCACGTATTGCTTTCCGCGTAGCTTCAATGGTCGACTCCCGCACTATTCTCGATACTCCGGGCGCCAATCAGTTGATTGGGAAAGGAGATATGCTTGTTTCGACCGGTAACAGCCTTACCCGTGTTCAGTGTGCATTTGTTGATACCCCTGAAGTTGAAGCGATTGCCCATTTTATTGGCGAACAGCCAGGTTTCCCAACGGCATTTTTATTGCCCGAATACCATAGCGAAGGTGCCGATGGCAATTCAGATGTTGTTGATCTGAAGAACAGGGATGAGCTTTTTGACGATGCCGCACGAATTGTGGTATTGAACCAGACCGGTTCCACATCGGCGATTCAGCGTAAGTTTGCCATCGGATACAATCGGGCAGGCCGCATTATGGACCAGTTGGAAGCTGCGGGGGTGGTTGGCCCCAACGAAGGGAGCAAGGCCCGGCAGGTTTTAATCCAGGATGAATATACTTTGGAACAATTATTGAAGGGACTCGATTGATTATTGATATAAATTGACTTTAAAATGAAGAAAACAGCATTTTTTGCCATGATTGTACTGTTGGCCGGCACTGTTCAGGCACAGCAGGACGCCAAAGCCAAAGCGGTCCTTGACAAGTTGTCGCAGACCACTAAAAGTTACAAATCGGTACAGATAGATTTTTCGTTTACGCTCGAAAATAAAGCCGCCAATGTCAAAGAGACGAATGACGGTTCGGTGGCCATGAAAGGGAAGAGTTATTTTTTGCATATGCCTGCCCTTGGAACTGATATTTTTTGCGACGGAACCACAGTCTGGAGTTATTTGTCGGATGCCAACGAAGTAAACATTTCGACCAACGAACCCGGTGACGAAGGTTCTTTGAATCCTGCCAATATCTTTACCATTTACGAAAAAGGGTTTAACTTTACTTATGCTGGTGAAGAGACTGTTGCCGGTAAAGCCACCCAGGTTATTGACCTTTTCCCTACAGATAAATCGAAAGAATTCAATAAGGTACGACTTTATGTCGATAAGATTAAATCGCAGATAGTAAGTGCAAAGACATTCAATAAAGACGGCAATATCTATACGCTGGTGATGAAGAACATGAAAACCGATCAGTTGCTTGGAGACGATTATTTCAAATTCAACAAAGCAAAATATCCCGGAGTTGAGGTTAATGATATGCGTTAATGAATTGTATGATATCAAAAAAAAAGAGAGGCATTTGCCTCTCTTTTTTAGTTTGTGGTATGTTTGCTGTCTTTCTTTTCCTGGGTTAGGCGCGCTACCGAGGCAATCTCGATAAACGACGTTCCTCCGCCAACGCCAAAGTTTCCTCCAACATACACAACGGTGTCGTTTTCGGTCACAGCGCCTTTGTCAATCAAATCCTGAAGGGCTGACTCTACCAGTTTATGCTTGTTCTTTTTCGATACAATTTCACTGGCAAATACGCCATACGAAAGTGCAAGTTCGCGTTTTACCCTGCCATTGTGACATTTGGCAAAAACATGTTTTGAGCTTCGGAAGGCAGAGATA
>CAYOJD010000073.1:0-4249 GCA_964404205.1 uncultured Prolixibacteraceae bacterium | reverse complement strand
GTCGGTAACAATAGCAGCCACGTCAATTTCGTTTGCAGCAAGGACTGCCGCCTCAGCCATAAATGCCGATACTTCGTTATCGAGCCTTGGTACGGGCAGGTCGTTGCGTTTGTCTTTGCTTGATTCAATTTCCAGTGCAATTTTCGACATGGTCATTACCGCTTCAACGGGATATTGTCCGTAGGCCGTTTCGCCCGAAAGCATAATGGCATCGGTGCGGTCGTAAATGGCAGTGGCCACGTCGCTCACTTCAGCCCTGGTGGGGCGCGGATTGCTAATCATGGTATGAAGCATTTGAGTCGCAATGATAACAGGTTTTTTCCGTTCGACACATTTTCGTATCAAACGGCGCTGGATGGCTGGAATCTTCTCTGCCGGGATTTCTATTCCGAGGTCGCCGCGGGCAACCATAATCCCGTAAGCAGAATCGAGAATTTCGTCAATATTGTCCACGCCTGCAGTATTCTCAATTTTGGCAATAATCTTGATTTTGCTTTTCTTACGGTCGAGAATCTCCTGAACGGCCAGTACATCTTCTTTGTTACGGACAAATGAATGGGCAATAAAATCGATATCGTTATCGGCGGCCCACTCAATAAACATACGGTCTTTTTCGGTAAGCGAAGGCAGCGAAAGCGGGACTCCCGGTATGTTGATGCTTTTTTTGTTTTTGATTTCACCGTCGTTACCCACCAAAGCCTCCAGTGCATTGCCCTTTTTGCCGGTTATGGTCATTTCGAGATCTCCGTCGTCAATCAATACCGAACTGCCTACCGGAATCTCGTCTACAAAGTTGTTGTAATCGACTACCAGCAGCCCATCTTTCGAGTTTTCTTCTCCACCTTTGATCAGGATGGTTTCGCCGGCTTTGATTTTAATTGGCTCGGTAATATTTTTGGTCCTGATTTCAGGCCCTTTGGTATCGACAAGGATGGCGATACAGTCGCAGACTTTTCTGACATTGTCTACAATTTTCAGGGCTGTTTCGGGCGTTTGATGGGCCGTGTTGATGCGCACCACATTCATTCCCGCTTTGTAGAGATTCCCGAGAAAGTCGGGTTCACAGTTCTTGTCCGAGATAGTTGCAACTATCTTCGTATGCTTCTTCGTATTCATTTTTATCAACTTTTACTGCTGCAAAAGTAGCTGATTTTTATCAGATTATTCAAATATGGATTTTGTGGGTTAAGATTCACAATCTTCCCGCCTCTCTATTTATGCCGTTGATAATCAAAATGGAGGTGGTCATTTCGAAATATTCTCATGGCTTAGAATTAACAAAATAATAACCATGCCATTATCAGGCTCAGATTTCGGGCGAGAGGAAGCTTTCTACGCCCAAGCGGTACGAATCGAGGCCGAAACCCATGATGCTGCCTTTGCACACAGGGCCAATCAACGATTCGTGCCTAAAGCTTTCGCGGGTCAGGATATTGGATATGTGTACTTCGACCACCGGCGTATTGATTCCCGAGATGGCATCGCGGATAGCGACTGAAGTATGGGTGTAAGCACCTGCATTGATCACAATTCCATCAGCCGAGAAGCCAACCTGGTGAAGATAATTAACAATTTCGCCTTCGACGTTCGATTGATAATATTCAAATTCAATATGGGGGTAGTGTGCTTTGAAAGCAGCCAGCCAGTCGATAAACGAACGGCTGCCGTAGATGCTTTTCTCTCTGATACCTAATAGGTTGAGATTGGGTCCATTGATGATAATTATTTTCATGTAAGGTATTTATGGTTGACTGTTGCAATTTCAAAAAAATATCCGTAACTTTCATAATATATTTTCGTATCAGTAGACACTGAATCAGCATTTTTAAGATAGGCGACCAAACAATAATATAAATTCAGTTGTTGTAAAGCAAAAACAAAATCGTATGAACTGGGCAGAAAGTAAAAAAGGATATGAAACATTTCTGAGGCTCGAAAAATCGCTCTCTCAGAATTCGGTAAGCGCCTACATTAACGATATCAACAAGCTGGTAACGTTTCTGGAAGAGCATTACCCGGATATCACCCCCGAAACGGTAAAACTTGCACAATTGCGTAAGTTTGTCGAGTGGATGAACGAAAAGGGTGTTAGCCCGCGCACGCAAGCCCGTACCATATCAGGAATCAAATCGTTTTATAAATTTCTGTTAATCGAAGAAGCTGTCGAAAATGATCCTACCACGCTGCTCGAATCGCCCAAGATTGGCCGTAAACTACCCGATATTTTGACCGATGACGAAATTAACCAATTGATCGATGCGGTAGATGTAACCAAATCGGAAGGGTTGCGCAACAAAGCTATCCTCGAAACACTTTACAGTTGTGGTTTAAGGGTTTCAGAACTGGTGAACCTTCGCATGTCGAATCTTCATTTCGAACAGGAATTCCTGAAGATTGCCGGTAAGGGTGAGAAAGAACGTTTGGTCCCTATCAGTAAAAGGGCTATCGAAGATATCAAAAAATATCTGGTTGGTTACCGCAAGCGGCTCAAAATAGATAAAGGGAGCGAAAATATTGTCTTTCTGAACCGCAGGGGCAGGAAGCTCAGCCGAGTGATGATTTTTACCATCATCAAAAACCTGGCCTCCAAGATTAGGCTTGATAAAAATATCAGTCCTCACACTTTTCGCCACTCATTCGCCTCGTCGCTGATACAGGGAGGGGCTGATTTACGTGCCGTGCAGGAGATGCTGGGCCACGAATCGATTTTGACCACAGAAATATATACCCATCTCGACAAAGAGTACCTAAAGGATACCGTGAATAAATTTCATCCGCGGAGTTAAGGTTTTTAGAATCGTACACTAGGTTAGCTTCCCTAAAGGCATCAGATATTACTGGTGCCTTTTTTGTTGAATTTCAGTAGGTTTTGATTGTTGCCTTTGATGTTGGCCTGATAATTTTTTAAGTGATTCTTAAAAAATTAAACCAACATGAAGTCAATTCGGGCAATATGTATATATTTGTCAACTGAAAATATATCGTATCAGCATTAACCGATGAACAGAATAGGAGAGCGAATTAAACGTAAGCGTGAATTGCTGAATCTGCCTTTAAGCGATTTGGCACGAAAAGTTGGAATAAGTGCCAGTGCGTTGTCGCAAATCGAAAACGCGAAGGCTTTCCCATCAATTATTACGTTAAAGACAATTGCCGACCAGCTCTATACCACGGTTGGCGAACTTATCGGCGAAAATGAGTCGCTGACAAAAAAACCGCTAATTAAGGCCAATGATATCAAGTTTGTTAAAGTGAATTCGGGCGGGACAAGCCTTTTTTTGCTTTCGCAGCACGAAAACGGCAAGCAGATGGAACCCTATATCATCAAGTTTGTCGAAAACTCAGATACCTCTGATATAATGACCAGCCATCCCGGACAGGAATTTGTTCATGTGCTCGAAGGTAAGCTGATGATAACACTCGAGAAAACGCACTACATTCTCGAGAAGGGAGATAATTTCTATTTCAATTCGAACATCCCTCACTCGTTGAAAAATATTCATAATTCCTCTGCAAAAGTGTTGTGGATAATCACGCCGCCCCATATTTAGTTAAATAGAAATTTGTCAGAATGAATGTCAAATCAATGTTAAGTTTTGTGAAATTGAAAGTAGAATGGGCTGAAAGGCGGGAATTTTTAATTATCTTTGCAATTAAGTAAAATTTAAGTTAATTAAACTGTACTTAAGTGGACCAACAAGCGATAACTCTAAATGCAACCATCCGGGAGCAAAACGGATTCCTTTACGAAATGTTGTCCGGGAGAGGCAAGAACATTTTCTTTCCCAAATTAGGCATCCTGTCACAGTCGGCTCAGGCCAAAGGAAAAAAAATCAATGCAACAATCGGCGAAGCGATAGAAGACAATGGCACATCGATGCACCTGTCGGCTTTCGATCAGATGATTAAGCTCAACAGCTCGTCGGTTTATCCCTATGCGCCAAGTTTCGGAAAAAAAGAGTTGCGCGACCAGTGGCGTGAGTTTATCTACGCCAAAAACCCATCACTCGGTCAACGCGAAATCAGTACCCCAATAGCTACCAACGGGCTTACCCATGGAATCAGCATTGCATCATATATGTTTGTTGACGAAGGTGATACTGTGATTGTGCCCGATTTGTTCTGGGAGAATTACTCACTTATCTTCGAAAATGCCTATTGGGGTAAAATCCTCAACTTTCCACTCTTCAGTAATGGCGGTTTCAATTTGCGAGGGCTGAAAGAGGCAATGGACAAAAGCGAGGGTAAA
>CAYOJD010000072.1:0-17487 GCA_964404205.1 uncultured Prolixibacteraceae bacterium | reverse complement strand
TTGGCAACGCTATGGATTTCCCTGTAATCGTAAAAAATGATAAGTGGCTCGAACCCTATGTGAACGACTTTCTTCGTTGGGAAGAGAAATTCCATGCAAAAGAAAAGGAGTTGCTCGATGGAAATCCTCTTTCGGCATTTGCTTCAGGATATGAGTATTACGGGTTGTTTAAAAATCCAGGAGAATGGATTATCCGCGAGTGGGCGCCCAATGCAACGGCTGTTTATCTGACAGGGAGTTTCAACAATTGGGAACGGTTGCCGGAATATTGTTTTCGCAGTGGTGGAAATGGGAACTGGTCGCTCGAAGTGCCGTCAGGGGCAATGAAACACGGCGATTTATACGCCCTTTATATTTGTTGGCCGGGGGGCGAAGGGAAAAGAATCCCTGCATGGGCGCGGCGGGTGGTTCAGGATGAAAACACGCTGATTTTTAATGCGCAGGTCTGGTTTCCGGAAGAGGAGTACCAGTGGAAGAACCACTTTGTGCGTCCGGCAGAAGCACCTTTGATTTATGAAGCCCATATTGGGATGGCCGGTGAAGCGCCGCGTGTCCATACCTATGAAGAGTTTCGCACGACAATCCTTCCGCATGTCAGGTCGTTAGGATACAATACCATTCAATTGATGGCCATTCCCGAACATCCCTATTACGGCAGTTTTGGATACCATGTCAGCAGTTTCTTTGCCCCTTCATCGCGCTTTGGAACACCCGAGGAGTTGAAACATCTGATTGACGATGCCCACGCAATGGGTATCTCCATCATTATGGACCTGGTCCATTCGCATGCTGTCAAAAATGAGGTAGAAGGATTGGGCTGTTTCGACGGTACCCGCTACCAGTTTTTTCATGATGGGGCAAGAGGTGAGCATCCTGCCTGGGATTCCTACTGTTTTAACTACAACAAGAATGAAGTTTTACATTTTCTGCTCTCCAATATCAAATATTGGCTGGAGGTTTTCCGTTTCGACGGTTTCCGTTTCGACGGGGTAACCAGTATGCTCTATTTTGACCACGGTTTGGGAAAAGCTTTCTCAGGTTATGCCGACTATTTTACCCCTAATCTCGACGACGAAGCAGTAGTATATTTTAAGCTGGCAAATCGTCTGGCCCATGAGATTAACCCCAGCTGCCTCACAATTGCCGAGGAGATGAGTGGCTTGCCCGGATTGGCATCGCCCATCGAAGAGGGCGGACTGGGATTCGACTACCGCATGTCGATGGGTGTCCCCGATATGTGGATTAAGTTGATAAAAGAGAAACAGGACAACGAGTGGCCGGTTGGACATCTTTTTTATGAGCTGACGGCCCACCGCATGGAAGAGAGGGTGGTTAGTTATGCCGAAAGCCACGATCAGGCTCTGGTCGGCGATAAAACCATCGTTTTTCGTTTGATTGATAAAGAGATGTATTACAGTATGCGCAAGGATCAGCCCAATCTGATTGTCGACAGGGGGATTGCATTGCACAAAATGATACGATTGATTACAGCCAGTTGTGCCGGTGGTGCCTATCTCAATTTTATGGGCAACGAATTTGGCCACCCCGAATGGATCGACTTCCCGCGTGAAGGGAATGGCTGGTCGTATGCCCATGCCCGTCGCCTTTGGAGTATTGCCGAGAATCCGGAACTGCGCTTTCACTGGCTCCTTGATTTCGACCGCGATATGATTGGATTGATTCGCAAAGAGCAGTTGCTCGAAAGCCCCGAGGTGTGGAAGATTTACGAAAACGCACAGGATCAGATATTGGCTTATCGCCGGAAAGATTTGCTTTTTGTCTTCAACTTCAATCCCACGCAGTCGTTCGATAGCTATGGAATAGCCATTGATCCTTCGAAATACAAAATAGTGCTGCAAACCGATGCCCATGCTTTTGGCGGGTTCAATCGTATCGACGACAGGATTACTTATTACTCGCTGCCCGAAGCCGGTTTAGGGTCGAACCACCAACTGAAACTCTATCTTCCGGCGCGTACGGCTATCGTATTGAAACAGCAGGCCTATTCCCGCGTGCGCTGAAAAAGAGAGACCATGCGCATTATTACGATAGGAGAAACCACTTACGATATCCGTTTTCGGGAAGGAAACCCAACAGGTAGTGCAGTTGGCGGAAGTCAGCTTAACAGTGCCGTATCACTTGGCCGGTGCAGATTGCCGGTTCTTTTTGTTACATCGGTAGGAAACGATACCATTGGTAATCATTCGGTCGGTTTCCTGCAGGAAAATGGTGTCGATACCACTGCCGTGTCGAGATTTGACGGCAATTCGCGCATTGCGCTGGCCTTTACAAACGAACAGGGCGATGCACAATATGCCATCTATCCGGCTACAAAATCGGTAGCGCCCCATTATCCTGTTCCGCAACCCAACGATATCGTTCTGTTTGGCTCTTCGTTTGCCCTGAAAGGTGAAGGACGCAGCGAACTGCTTGCTTTTTTAATTTCAGCGAAAGCATGCGGCGCAACGGTTATTTACGACCCCAATATCAGGCAAGATCTGAGAAACGATTTACAGAAGATGAAATGGCTGGAACAAAATCTGGCTTTGGCTACAATTGTAAAAGGTTCATCCGACGATTTTCAGCTGATAGGCACCTTCAGTAACGATGAAGCGGTTTACCGATGGGTGAAGCGCTTTGGGGCCAGAATATTATTGATAACCAAAGGGGCAGAAGGCGCTTCACTTCTGTCGGATAAGATTTGTTTTTCGCTTCCGGCCATCGAAACAGAGGTGGTGAATACCATCGGGGCCGGCGACAATTTTTCGGCCGGAGTAATCTATGCGCTGGCCCAATATGTGGAGAAAAAGGATTTCGACATTCAACGGTTTACCGAAAAGGAATGGAAGCCCGTTATTGAAAACGGCCTTCGTTTTGCCGGCCATGTCTGCACGCAGGAGCAGAGTTATATTTCTATCGATTTTGCTTCTGTAGTATAAATTTAAGTTTTGGCTGAACTTCTTGTTGCCATATCTTGTTTTACAATTAATCAATCATCGAACCATGGAAAAAAATGAAGAAAAAGTGAAAGTTCAGTTTGCCGAAAACGGACCGATAATTGTCTCCGGGGTTTTTAAACAAACCGGGCAATACGGCGAGAAGGAAAACGAAGGTTCGACCGTATATCTTTGTCGTTGCGGGCAATCAAAAAACAAACCCTATTGCGACGGGACCCATAAAACCATTGGGTTTAAGGGCTGATTAGTTGAACCAGTAGGTCAGTTTCATCACCAGTGCACGGTTTTTGGCCTGTAGTTCCCCCGGAAAATAATTGTCGGTATAGACCAGGAAGAGGTCGGAAACCGGTTTATAGCGCCACTGAAACCGTGCATTGATATTCAGGTTGTCGGCCTGTTCGTTGTATTGCACATAAGTTGTGAAAAAGAGATTGTTGCGCAATGTTAAATCGAGTTTTGGCCCAACCAGCCAGAATCCGGTTGGAGTCCACGGGTTGGGCAAGTCGAGGTTATTGTAGCTGTATATTACAGATATATAACCATAAGGCTGAAAGCGATAATTTATTGATCCTTCGGTAAACCAGCGTTTCCCGTTGAAATAACCTCCGTAACCCGCTGCCAGCGTATATTTAAACATCTTCCGGTTGTCTGACGAGAACTTCAGCGACGCATCGCTCCAGTGGTATTCACTGCCTTCAGGCAGATAATGGTCACCTTTATTGGTTGGGTCAAAGGCATTTCTCAGCTTGACAAACATATAGTTGCTTTTAAACTGCAACAACGAGCGGTTCTTGAACTGAAAATCATAATCGGCCGACACCTCTCTGTCGGTCAGTTGCATATCATCGGGTTGGTAAAAATCATCGACTTCAGTGAAGAAACCATGATATTCAATCGGTCCGCTTTTGGGATAAAAACGGACGGTAGCCCGCGGGTTGATGCGAAAATAGTCGATACGTGGTACATAGCCGGTTTCGGCATAAAATTCCTTTCCTACATAAAATTGTTTCAGCTCCAACAGGAAAGTTTTTCGCGAGTAGGCCAGATTAAATCCTTGCGAAAGCGAGTTGGATGATTTACGGTTGGGGGTAAACGATTGCTGCAAGAATGCTTTTCCGGTCCAGAAGTTGTTGGGACTGGCCAGGTTATATTCGATTCCGGCAATTCTGTTATAGTCGTTTCCTTGCCATCCGGCGGGAATGTTAAGTTGTTGTTTGTTCACGAATATCATCCCGATATTCGAACGCGAGAAAACCTTTTTCTGCACCGATGCCACAAAGAAATTACGGGACAGGTAGCTCCCTTCCGATTCGGTTTGCATGTCCATCAAGCCGATACGCCAATCGTTGCCAATCTTGCCGCTGAGCCTGGCTCCAAAATCAACCGGAGCATCCAATCCAATACGTCGCGAAAAGAAGGGGCGAATATTGTCGGTACCATAGTTGGCAAAGAGGTCGCTGTTCTCGAGAAAGAATTGTCTTTTTTCGGGGAAGTAGAGTTCGAACCGGTCGAGATTGGTTACCTGATCATCGACTTCGGCTTGCGAAAAGTCGGGATTATAAGTTAAATCCAGGTTGAGCGACGAAGATAACCCCAGTTTGGCATCGATTCCGAAATCTTTGCGAAAATGACTGGACTCGTTATTGCTGAAATTTTTAGTTACACTGCCGAACAGATAGGGAATTAGTGAGAGTTTAAGCCCTGATGGCGGCGGAGGTGTTTCCCAGTTCAGTTTGCCGGCATAGGCCAGCGATGCGGTAGGAAATTGGCGTGGCACAGGGGCCCAGGCCGATTTTTCGTTGAGCTTCAGGTCGAGGCGCGAGAACTGTACGTTCCAGTTGTCGACTCCCTTTTTGTACCGCACCGATTTAAAGGGAATTCGCATTTCTGCACTCCAACGGTTATCGTAGTTTTGTGTTTTACCTTCCCACTTACTGTCCCATATCAGGTTCGAAGCGGCACCGTTGCTCATGGTGCCATCCCACATGGCACCTGCTGCATTTAAGCCAAACGTAAAACCAGTGGTCTGGTCGTTAAACGGGTCGATAAAAAGCAGGAAATTATCGTTGTTGCCAAACATAAAATCGCGGCGTAGTGACTCTACCGGGCGTTTCCCGGGGATTGAATCATAGAAAATAAAAGCAACATAAAAGGCTTTGTCATCGAAAGCCATCATCACTTCCGAACGGGCTACGCTATAACTGGTATCGTATGGCAAAACCATATAAAAATCGGTGGCTTTGTTGGCCACTTGCCAGTCGGCTTCGTCAGGTGTACCGTCAATTTTTATTTCCCCTTTCAACCTTTTAGCAAGCAATTTGTAATTATGGTTGATGGTCTGCGGTGCAGTCAATGTATCTTTATCGGTTGCAGTTGTCGTGCCGGCAAATCCTGAAGAAAAAAGGAAACAAAAAATAATTGCAAGGATAGTGTGTCTGATCATAACATATAATTGGTTGCGAAAAGTAACAAAAAACAAAAACACTGAAAATAACCTGGTTGTTAAATCGGATATACTTCCTGATTATTTACAACTGTACGTAATAATAAAGCTTCGTTTGCGTTGCTTTTGGCCCAATTATTTGAAATCAATTAAGAATGGCATAATTTTGGTATAGAACCTATTCACAAACGTTGATTTTTAATTTTGAAATCAAATTAAATATTTTATTATGAGAAATTTAATCATTTTAGCGTTGATTGTACCTGTTGGTATGGTTGCCTGTAAAAGTACAAAAACTGCAACGCAGCCTGTCGGGCCGGTTATTCAAATCCAACCTGTAGCACCTACAGCTGACAATAGTAGAAATTCGCTGGATTGGCCAGGCGTTTACCAGGGAATGGTCCCGTGTGCCGATTGCGAAGGAATTGAAATGGTTGTTGTTATCAATCAGGATTTGAGCTATCAGGTAATGTCAAAGTATAAAGGCAAAGAAGAGGTTTTCACCGAAAAAGGGGTATTCGCATGGAACGGTTCAGGAAACAAGATTGCATTTCTTGAACCTTCAGGCACAAAGCGCCAGTTTCAGGTAGGCGAGAATAAGCTATTTATGCTCGACCAGGATGGGAACTTAATTCAAGGCGCATTGGCAAATAATTATATATTAAATAAAGTGGACAACGAGATTACGGAAAAGTATTGGAAACTGATTGAGCTAAATGGTAAACCAGTTGTGATAAAGGAAGATGCAGCCAGCGAGCCTCACTTGATTTTCAAAATCGAAGATTCACGTGTTTTCGGTTCGGGGGGCTGTAACCGCATTCTGGGCAAATACGAACTGGCTCCGGGTAACCGTATCAAACTGTCGCAAATGGCCGGAACCTTAATGGCTTGTCCCGATATGGAAGTAGAAGGAGAGTTTATGAAGATACTTCAGGTCGTCGACAATTATACCGTTAAAGATGATACGCTATCTCTCAACCGCGCCAGAATGGCTCCGTTGGCTAAATTCAAATGTGTTTATCTCAGATAATTCATATTCAATAACAGCGAAAAATGCCCGTCGGTCTTATCGACGGGCATTTTTGCTTTCGGAACTTAAAAACAGTTATTTAACCTTTATAGCGCTAATTTGCTTGATATTGGTAAGGTTGGTATAGTCGTACTGGTAAAAACCATCATCGCCAATAAGCAAAAGGGAACTGCCCAGCGGAATGGCATCGTAGGCATGAATATCGCTAAACTTGGCAATCATGTTTTCTGCAATCAGATAGGGGTCTGAAATGGTGTAAATTTTCAACCCCGCTTTCCCGTCGCAAAGGAAAAGAAGTTCATCATCGATGCCCAATCCATACGGACTTTCCATGTTATAAGATCGAATCAGGCCAATAGATGAAATATTTGTGATATCCAGTACATCGAGCCGGTTGGTTGTGCCTCCGCAGATGTTCCCCCCGCGAATGGTGACGTAGGCTTTATTGTTTTGAACAACAACAGGATCGCATCCGGTAATATGCCAAAAATTCGAGATGTAGGTCGGACTGCTGGTATTGGTGATATCGTAAACCAACATTCCGGTGCTGGTGCCGAGAAACATTCTGGCACCATAGAGAAACATTGTTTCGACGTTCCAGCCTATGTAGTTTTTATATTTCAACGTAGGGGTTGATGGATTGGAAAGATCGAAACAATAGTAGGAGCTGTTATCGACACTGAGCAGATTGTTGCCGGTAAGCCCGAAACGGGCCATCGAACCGCCAACCCCGGAAACGGCAGCTGCGCTGCTGGTTCCATTTGCAGCTGCATTTAATGACGCAAAGTCGCTGAATTTCTCGGCATAATAAAGTGGATATACCGGATAGTCGATATGCTCTGTCTCTTTGCGGACCTTTTTTACCGTCCAATCAACAACAACTCCTTGAGTGTCGTCGATTTTGCCCAGGCGATAGCCGCTTTCGTAGGCCGGAACCGAATAGGTGAATACACTCTTGGCACGGCCCACCTCTTTGATATTGCTCATATCGGAAAGATCGATGGCGACCAAATCGATGTAGCTGTCGGCATACATTATGTTGTTTTGAATGGCAATGTCGACGTTGCCCGGAATGGTGATAAACCCTTTGTATTGCGGCGATGTCGGATTGCTATTGTCGTAGATATGGATCCCTTCGGTAAGTTCGTTGATGAAAATCCATTGGTTCCAGTTGTAAATTTTACCTGGCTTTTCAAGGTCGTGGCCCGATGTGATTTTTACCGACTGTCGGAAGTCGGCATAGCTGAGGTAAACGGGTTGCAGCTCGTAATATTCTTCCGTGTATTTATCTTCGCACGAAGCAAAAATCATCGATATACCAATCAATGAGAGTATGATGCTAAATATTCTTTTCATGATTATTCCGGTTTGGGGTTACTTAAACAATAGTCCGATTTTGATCGAAAGCCTGTTGAAGTCGACATCCAGTTTATTGAGTTCTCCACGGCTGTAGCGATGTCGCATGATTCGGTAGCCGACACTGAAGGTCATGGCCATATTATCGTTCAGTGAACTGATAAACCCAATCGATGGGTTCACTAAAAACCCGCCTCGGGCATCCACCTCTACCTCCTGTCCGGTGGGGCCGGGCCAAATCAGGTTGCTGAAAGCCGGATAGTTATAGATATATTGTTTGTCGGCATTTTCGAGTGCGATACTGTAGCCTGCCTGTAATCCTGCAAAAGGCATAGTTCGGTTGCGTTGAACGGTGTACCTGAAATCGGCCACTACCGGAAGATACGTTTCGCTGAAAAATTCGACGCCAACGCCAATCCCGGCCGAGATTCCGTTGGCCAATTGCCACCCGCTGATATTCATTATTGTAAAAGGGGCTTTTTTGTTGTTGTCCGAATTCCCTGCAAGTACACCAGCTTCGGTGAGATTGAAATAACCGGTGTGTAAAGGGTTGAGGTGTTTGGTTTTGAACGAAACACTGTCAATGGCATTGGGTTCAAAGACCCAGATGCTGTTGTCGCCGGTTTCGATCTTTACCGATCCATCTGAAGGTTGATTGATAATCGAACCGCGTACCACACTCCCGTTCTTCAGATAGACCACCCCTTTTTGGGCGGTTACCATAGTCGAAATGAACAGAAGGCCCGCTAAAATGAGTAAGCGCTTATTTTTCATGATAATAGTTGGTAGTTTGTAATTCAGATGCCGGAGATGGGGAAATAGTTGCGTGGGGATAAAAAAATGTCAGTCGGTATACTATCGATTATTTCTTCGCTCTTTGATATAAATATCGGCAATTTTCTGAATGGTGTGGTCGATAGGCGTATAACGGAAACCGATAACCTGGTCGATTTTAGACCCATCGTAGAGCGACACGGACGACGAACTTCGGGCGGTATCGCGGGTAATCAGCGGTGGCTTTCCGGTAAACCACGAGCCTAATTTAAGTAAGCGCCATACAAAGTTCATCATATGCACCCCAGCCTGATATTTGGGGCGGGGTTTACCAAGACTGTCAGCTATCTTGTTGAAAAAATCACGGTACAGAAGGTTGCAACTGTTCAGGATAAATCGGTTGCCTTTCACCTTTTCCCATTCGCGATGGAACAATAGCTCTATCATGGCGCGCGAAACATCGGCAGCATCGACAAAGCCTGTCCCGCCAATGGTATAGAATCTCAAGCCTTTATCTATCGTTTCGAAGAATTTCGGAGAACCATTGTGCCAGTTGCCCGGTCCCAAAATGACCGAAGGGTTGACTATCACACCTTCCAGTCCATTGTAAAATGTGCGCCATACCTCCATTTCGGACCGAAACTTGCTTTCGGAATAAGCTGAATGGTGCGAGTCGCTGCTCCATCCAGCCGCTTCATTGGTTACGATTCCGGCAGACGTTTCGCCCAGTGCAGCGATGGAACTGACATGGCAAAATCGCTGAACGCCCTCTTCAATCGCCAGTTCGGCGATATTGAGGGTTCCTTCGGAGTTGATATGGATCATCTGCGCTCTCTCCCTTGGATCGAAAGAGACAAGCGCTGCAAGGTGAAATATTTTATCGACACCCGCGAGTGCCGGGCGGAGCGAATCGCGGTCGAGCATATCGGCTTCCACCCATTCAATGGCATCGAAAAGGGTAGTGCCTTCGCTGCCGTACCACGAAAAAATCCATCTCACCAAACCTATGTCTGACGATTTTCTCCGTATGGCCCTTACCTGTTCGCCTCTGCTGACGAGGTCGAAAAGTAGCCTGGCTCCTAACATGCCGGTTCCTCCGGTAACTAAAATCATGCTGAACTATTTATGGTAGAATAAGATACTTTTTCAATTAATGATTGATGGTTCTTTTCCCAAGACGTTCGCTTAAAATGCCTTCCACGCTTTTTAGCTTTTGAAATTGACCCTGAAGGGCAAAAAATTCTTCCAGGTTATCGCCCGGGATATTCTTCATCTTCTCCAGAATCTGATTGCTCAAATATTTGACATACCGAAGTTTGTATTCCTGTAAGATTTTGGGAACCAGATAATAAAGCAGATCCTGCTCCTCTTCCACATGGCTGCCACGGGCCTTCCAGAATGGGCTGGAACTGTATTTCTCGGAAAGAATATCGGAAACCATTTTGCTGATTTGAGGATTGGGATGATAGACAAAATGACGGACTGCATCGAAACCCTCGTTTCGAAACTGTTGCCCGTATTCATCGAAAATTGCGGCTACTATCGGATCGGTCGAGCGCATCGGGTCGGCTGACAGCTCGCCCAGCACGTACTCGTCGACGATTATGGCCACTACCGAGCCACTGTTCTCATCGGCAATCTCGGCCATTCTCATCTTGCCATATTTGAATAATATCCGAAGTATTTCGCGTTCTTCAACGGCACACGGATTTTTCTCGGGCAGCACCACCTGAGGTTGCAACTTTGGCTGTTCGAGATCCTGCAACTGCTGCTGGCCAGCTTCCCGTTCTTCGCGTTTCAGTTTCTCTTCATCGCTTTTCAGCTTTAATTTTCTCAGTTCGCTGTATAAAACCTCTTCCCGGACATCGAGGAGCCGGCTGCACTCTTTCAGGTATTCGGTTTGCACAATCTCGTCGGGGATAACCGATATCGAACCGACAATATCCCCGATTAGTCGAGCCCGGGCCAGCGGGTCGTTTTCGGTGCCGGCCAATAAAAGATTGGTCTTGAACTTGATGAAATCGGTTTCGCGCTGCTTGATGTAGGCTTTCAATTCGGATGCCCCCATCGAACGTGAAAATGAATCAGGGTCTTCGCCATCGGGCAAAAGCAATACTTTTACGTTGATGCCTTGTTCCAAAACCATATCGATACCTCGCAGCGAAGCTTTAATACCGGCCTGATCGCCATCGTAAAGAATGGTGACATTGTTGGTGAAGCGGCGGATTAACCTTATCTGATCGGTGGTGAGCGATGTTCCCGACGAGGCTACCACATTCTCGATACCGGCCTGGTGCATTGAAATTACATCGGTATAACCCTCAACCAGATAACAGCTGTCTTCCTGAATTATTGCCCGTTTAGCCTCATAAATTCCATAAAGCACACGGCTTTTATGATAGATCTCCGATTCGGGCGAATTGAGGTATTTGGCAATGGTTTTGTCCTGCGAAAGTGTTCGTCCGCCAAAGGCAATCACGCGTCCCGAGATGCTGGTAATCGGGAACATAACCCTTCCTGCAAAGCGGTCACGCACCCAGTCATCGCGCTTGATGGTGAGCCCGGTCTTTTCAAGGAACTCCATTTTGTATCCCTCTTTCTGGGCTGCTACCGTGAATATATCTTTTCCGTCAGGGCAAAAGCCAAGTCCGAATTTTTTGATAATGTCGTCGCGGAAGCCGCGTTCGCGGAAATAACTTAATCCGATAAGCCGTCCCTGATCGCTTTCCCACAATTGCTGCTGGAAAAATTGACGGGCAAACTCCGAGACAATCATCTGGCTTTCCCTGTCGTTTCGCTCACGGATATCTTCCGGGCTCTCTTCTTTTTCGCGAACTTCGATATGATATTTTTTGGCCAGCCATTTGAGCGCCTCGGTGTACGACAGGTGCTCGTGTTCCATTACAAAATTGACCGAGGATCCCCCTTTGCCACAGCCAAAGCATTTATAAATCCCTTTGGCCGGCGAAACATTGAATGAGGGGGTCTTCTCGTTGTGAAACGGACAGAGGCCAATCATGGTGGTCCCGCGACGCTTAAGCGTAACAAATTCACCAACAACATCTACTATTTCGGCGGCATCGAGAATGCGCTGTACGGTTGACTGATCGATCATGGTGAACAAATGTAATTAATTTGTCGTTTGGTTTGGGAAAGATTCGTGGCCGCAACGGTAAAATGGCCCCTGCCGGTTGATTGAAATGCGGAGATGAAAAAAAAGATGCTATAAAGTGTTGTTAATCTGTTTTTTTGCACTAAATTTGAGTGCGGCGCCTTCGAAAGTGCTGCTGATAGTTGTTTATATACAGGATTCCTTGATAAGTACCGATTATCCGGGGTATTCTTTTTTTCAATTTTATAATTTTTTTGATCATGAACATTTTTGTAGCGAAGTTAAGCCCCGAAACCACCAGCGAGGATCTTCAAACTCTCTTTTCACATTATGGTGAAGTTTCTTCTGTAAAAGTCATTTTTGACAAAGAAACAGGTCATTCCAAACGCTATGGATTTGTTGAGATGACTGATGCCATTCAGGCAACTGAAGCCATCAGCCAACTGAACGAATCAGAATTTATGGGCAGTACAATTGCCGTTAAAGAGTCGCAACCCCGCGAGCCCAGGCCACAACAACACCGTTCGTACGACAGAAATCCCCGTCAGGGTTATTCATCGCATGGCGGAGGCAACCGGGATTACCGCGGCGGCGGTTCCGGTCAGCATCGTGATTTCAATCGTGGTGACAATGAACAACGACGAAGCTTCAGAAGTCGTCCTGACGACAGAAGGTATTGATAAAAAGCGGGTCTCCCGCTTTTTTTAGCTCCATTCCCCATTTCTTCATTTTCTGATTGTTTTTGACCGACGGACCATGACCGACGATATGCTCAGTAAAATAGCCATTTCATTGATTCCGGGTATTGGTTGTATCAATGCCAAGGCGCTGATTGCCTATTGCGGAAGTGCAGAACAGGTTTTTAAGGAAAAGGAAAAGATGTTGAGGCAAATTCCAGGCATTGGAACCGTGCTTGCTCACAATATCGTCAGTACGAATGTCAGGCCAAGGGCTGAGAAAGAGATGGAGTTTCTGCTGAGAAACCATATTTCCGCCCGCTTTTATCTCGATACCGATTATCCTGAACGCTTAAGGGCTTGCCCCGATGCCCCGATTGTACTTTTTGTAAAAGGGGAAGCCGAAATGAACTTTCCCAAAGTTTTGAGCATCGTCGGGACCCGCCATGCGACCGATTATGGCAAACAGCTGGTTGGGCAGTTTGTTGCTTCACTGGCTGAACGCGGTTATCGTTTAACAATCGTCAGTGGGTTAGCCTATGGGATTGATATCCATGCCCATCGGGCTGCGCTAAAATACGGGTTGCCAACGATAGGCGTGATGGCACACGGGCTGGAAACCGTCTATCCCGGACTGCATACGGCAACCGCCAACGAGATGGTTGAACAAAAAGGGGCATTGGTCACCGACTTTCTGAGCCACTCAACGATCGACCGAAAGAATTTTATCCGTCGGAACCGTATCATTGCCGGAATGGCCGATGCAACGATTGTGGTTGAGTCGGCACAAAAGGGCGGGGCATTGGTAACAGCCGAACTGGCCAACTCGTACAACCGCGATGTGTTTGCTTTTCCCGGGAAGGTGGGCGACCCCTACTCTGAAGGGGCAAATTTCCTGATTAAATCGAATCGTGCCGCGCTGATTGAAAGTGTAGAAGATTTGGAGTATGCCATGAACTGGGAAAAAGGGAAATCACAACCCGATGCCGTACAACCCCGTTTATTTGTTGATCTAAGCCCCGAGCAACAGCAAGTGGTCGATCTGTTGCGGGATGAGGGCGAATTGGCTATCGATATCATTTGCATTAAAACAGGGCTGGCGATGAGCAAAGTGTCGCCATTGCTGCTCGAACTGGAATTTGAAGGTCTGGTCAAAGGATTACCGGGAAAAGTCTTCCGGTTGAAATAATGGTATAATTATCTGTTCTACTGATTGTTTCTCTGCTTTTCTGAAAAGAACGCAAAGTTTCACTACCTTTGCCCCAAATTCAATCGGATGGAAGAGATCTCAAAATTTGAAACATTCGGAATCGGGAAATCCATTCTGAAAGCGTTGGACGAAATCGGTTTTACCGAACCTACCCCTATTCAGGAGATGGCCATTCCGGTTGTCAAATCGGGACAGGATGTTTTGGGAATTGCCCAGACCGGCACCGGGAAAACGGCTGCCTATCTGATTCCGCTGCTAATGAAACTGGTGAAGGCTGAAGGCGAAGATCCCCGTGCCGTGATTTTAGTCCCCACCCGTGAGCTATCTATTCAGGTTGGCGAAGATATTGAAGAACTGACCCAATTCTCGAACCTGCGCCATGCTGCCGTATATGGCGGTATTGGCTGGACCAAACATGCTGCATTGGTTGAGCCAGGAATCGATATTCTGGTGGCTACCCCCGGACGTTTGTGGGATTTGTACAAAGCCGGTGCGGTTAAACTGAAAAAAGTCCGCACCTTAGTAATCGATGAGGCCGACCGTATGCTCGATATGGGTTTTATGCCCCAGTTGCTGAAACTGTTCGAAGTGATTCCGCACAAACGGCAAAACCTGCTCTTTTCGGCCACTTTTTCCGAAAAAATTGAAGAGATGAGTCACGAATTCCTCACCTTTCCGGTAAGGGTTGAGGTGGCCCCGTCGGCCACAACTGCCGAGAAAGTGGAACAATTCCTCTACAGGGTGCCCAACTTTCGCACCAAGCTCAATCTGATTAATTATTTATTAACAGATACTGAGACCTATAATCGGGTGATTATCTTTTGTAAAACAAAGGAGAATGCCGAGGCAGTCTATAAAATCATCCACCGGAAAGCAGAAGGCGAAGTGCGTATTCTGCACTCGAACAAGGCACAAAGTACCCGTATCAATGCCATCAACGATTTTAAGGAAGGCAAGGTGCGCATCCTGATATCGACCGATGTATCGGCCCGCGGAATTGATGTCAGTAAAGTGACCCATGTTTTTAACTTCGATCTTCCTCCTCGTTACGAAGACTATGTCCATCGTATCGGACGTACCGCAAGGGCCAATATGCACGGTGTAGCCATCTCGTTGCTGGCCCCTGACGAAGATTTTCACCTGAACAATATTGAAAAACTGATCCGGATGAAGATTGAGGAACTTGAGCTTCCGGACGAAGTGGAGATTGTACAGTCGACCCGCGACGAGTTGCAGGAGATAGCCCGCGAAATAGACCGTCAGCGCAAACTGGCCGATCCGGAATTCAAAGGGGCTTTTCATGAAAAGAAACGCCAGTTCAGAAAAAATCCCTTCAGCTTTAACTCCAAAAGCAAGCATTTACGTCCCGAAGCCAAAAAAGGGGGAAAACGGAAATAAGGAATTATCAAGGTGCAAGTCGGCTGATTGTCCATTTTTCGTTTTCAAAACGAAAGACAATCCTGTCGTGTAGCCTATTGGGGCGTCCCTGCCAAAATTCGAAAAGTTGAGGTTGCAGCGAATATCCGCCCCAGTAATCAGGCCGGTGCAAAGGTGCATGTGCTATCACTTCTTTTCCAGTTTCCCAGCGTTGTTCCAAAGCTGCTCTGCTTTCCACCGGCTGGCTTTGAGGCGAAACTACAGCACTGATACGACTTTCGTAAGGCCGGCTTTCGAAATAGAAATCTGAATCGGCTGCCGGGGCTTTGGTCACTCTCCCTTCAACTCTTACCTGACGTTCGAGTTCAGGCCAGAAAAAAAGCAAAGCAGCCTGATTGTTTTCGGCCAACTCTCTCCCTTTTCGGCTATTGTAATTGGTGAAAAACTGAAACCCTGTAGCTGAATAAGCTTTCAGCAGCACGATACGGGCCGAAGGTTTACCATCGGAGGTAGCGGTAGCCAGTGTCATGGCAGTCGGTTCGCTCACCTGCTGGCGGATAGCCTCAGACAACCAGCTGTCGAATAACCTGAGCGGATCGTCGGCCGGACAGTCGGTTAATTCATGTTGTTGATAATCAGTTCGTATATTGTGCAGTTTCATCTTTCTGTTTTTTGTCATTAACGCATCAACCCCCTCCGATGTTTCGTATAGCCTCCAATACAACGCGATTTTAGACTTGATAAGGCTGTAGTGGTGGCAGAAAGGATAAAAAATAGTAATTTTGCCGATGTCAATCGATTATTAAAGAAAAGAGAGGTCAACCATGGGAATTCAGGATTCGGTATCGACAAAAGATAAAAGAAATAACCTGATAGTTATAGTGCTGGCTGTTCTGTTGCTGGCGGTAACCGTAATGTTTTTTGTCCAGCGCGGAAAACATCACTCCGTTGAGCTGGAGTTGAATATGGAGAAAGATTCGATTGCCGCCGAACTGACCCAGATGGTTAACGGTTACGACTCATTGAAAACTGAGAACGACGCGCTGAACCAGAATATCGAACTGGCACAAATCAAAGTTAAAGATCTTCTTTCGGAAGTAGAGCAGGTGAAAAGCGCCAGCTACCAACAGATTTCGAAATATCGCGACGAGATGACCACGTTGCGTAAAATCATGCGCGATTATGTGGTCCAGATTGACAGTCTGAACCAAAAGAACCAACGATTGATGGCCGAAAACCGCGATGTGAAGCAACAATATGCCGAAGCCCGCGATGTAAACGAGCAGCTTCAGCAGGAAAAGAAAAAACTCGAACAGACGGTTACCTTGGCAGCGCAACTCGAAGCCGTTGGCATGCATGCCACCGGTATCAACAAAAAAGGAAACGAGCAAAACAGGGCGGCCAAAATCGAAAAGATCAAGATCGATTTTACACTCAGTAAAAACCTTACCGCCAAACGTGGCGCTAAAAATATCTATGTCCGCATTCAACGTCCCGACCAAATATTACTGATGAAATCAGAAAAGGATGTTTTCCGATTTGAGGATCTGAAGATTCCGTACAGTACCATGCGCGAGGTGGAATATGAGGGCAACGAACTGCCGGTAAGCATCTATTGGGACAATACCGGTGAGGCCCCTCTCATGACCGGTGTGTATACCATCGATCTTTTTGCCGACGGAAACAACATCGGGACCACCCGATTTGAGGTGAAATAACACACTATAATTAAAGCTTCATCCATGTATCACCTCCCCGATCTTCGCAAACACTTAGAAAGGCTGCATGCCGGCCATCTGCTTGATATTGCTACCGGTGAAGGAGATTTTATGCACCTGCTGCTCGAATCGTTCTCCAGTTGGGACTCGGCTACAGGGTTAGACACCAGCAAAGAGAGCATGGCTGCTGCCAAAGAAAAACTGGCCGGGTACAAAGTCGATTTTGTGCAGGGCAGCATTCGTAAACTGCCTTTCGAAGAAAACTATTTCGATACGGTTTCAGTATCCAATTCGCTGCACCATTTTGAGTTTCCGGCCAAGGCGCTGATATCGATGGTACGGGCGCTGGCTCCCGGAGGGTTGTTGCTGGTCAACGAAATGTTTCGCGACGGAATGAATATTGCCCAACAAAACCATTTTCGCTATCATACCCTTCGTTCGGATATCGATACGGCCAAAGGCATTTATCATCGCCCCATTTACACCCTTGGCGAACTGACTGCCCTTTTTAGTGAAGCCAACATCGAAATCGATACCAATATCCTGTCGGACAACGAGATGCCTATTCTTAACTCGAAGGAAAAAATGTGGCAATTTTTCAGGAGGATCGACGAAATGGTTGCTTCTGCAACGCAGTTTCCCCATGCGGCCGAGTACGAAGAGCGAGCTTCAGAATTGAAAGAGCGTATCCCTTCCGAAGGTTTTCAGATGCCTCCCCAAATGGCATTTCTCGCTTATAAAGCATAAGGTTTAAATCTTTTTCATAATTATTCTAAATTTCTCAATTTAAGTAGCTGATACTTTTATTTTCTTTAATTTTGGTCGATTTCATA
>CAYOJD010000071.1:0-17915 GCA_964404205.1 uncultured Prolixibacteraceae bacterium | reverse complement strand
AATAATACCTGCTCATCAACATCGACAACCACCTGATAACCAAAAAGTGATGGCTTATTTTTTATTACAATCAGTTTATTGTCCAAAAACTGCTGAAATGTGGCAGCTCTTTTCCAATCAGGCAAAATGGCCAGACAGTGAACCTCTTCTGCTGTATTCACCTCGACTGCCGGCAACACGGTCAAGCCTTTTGTGGCTGCAAAAGCTGCAATAATCTCTCCCATTCGGGTTGAGTTATGGTCGGAAATGGCAATTATCGATAATCCACGTTCGAGCGATTTTTCCACCACCATGCGAGGAGTCATCTCCAAATCGCCGCAAGGCGAAAGAAGGGTATGGATATGCAAATCGGCCAGAAACGTTCTCATTGCAGCTATTTGTTTAACAACTGATAAATTTTCCCGGAAATAACAAAGGTATTTTCTTCAGTTCCAAGTACTGGAATCCCTTCTTCACCGGCATGAAACAGCATATCTGCATCAGGGTTCAAATCTTTTACCAGCAAAATAGCAGCTGCATCTTTTAGAGAAGCTATAGCCGCCACATTTTTATGGGTTTGCAGGGTTATCCAAATCTCATTTTCATTCAATGTACCCATTACATCTGACAATAGATCGCCGGCATAACAGGCCGTAATATCCCTATTGGGAATTTCTTCCTCTGTAAAACAGGTCAAATGAAGACTTTCGATAATTTCAGTTAGTTTCATATTTTGCGCCTTTTTTGTAACAATCCTTGTCGAGCCTCGATGCTCCCCAAACCTTTTCTATAATCTTGAAAGCGTGATCATTGCTTAGTTTATGATGCTTCTCCATCTGCCGTTGCATAAAAACACAATGCGACAGGTTGGCCCGTTGGCTCACAATATCTTCGGCCAATGCCTGACAGGTTGGCGCGCCACAAGCGCCGCAATCGATAGCCGGCAAATAGCACATCAAATCGCGGGCCTTCTGCAATTTATGCAAAGCTTTGGCCATATCTTCATCAAGTACAATTGAACGAGGTTCAATCTTTTGCGGAAGTTTCAGTTTGGCCGACAGATAATCTTTTTTGTCGCCAAAACTCAAAGGGATGAATCCACTATCTTCTTTAAACATTTGCCGATGTTTTCGAGCCCTTTTGTTCAATCGCTCAACCGAAAGAAAACGATTTTCAGCCGTGAGGATTCCGCCGGCACATGATTCATCGCAGGCGCGCAGCTCAAGGAAATCGACACCTGTAGCCTCTTCATTTTCAACCTTTTCCAGAAATTCAATAACATTACTGATACCATCAATACATAACGTACGCCCGTTGATATGACGGGCTTCTCCATTGGTAAGGCTCCACCGGATAGAACGATCGTCGGGCAAACAGCACTCGGTTTCCCTTTTTTCGTTGGAAATGGCACCCTGTCTGAGCAAATGGTATACTTTATTGAAAAGAAAATTCAGATTGATAACCCCATCCAATGGCGAGACCTCTTCACCTACCGGACTCTTGAAAGCAGCAATTTTAGCTGCACACGGTGTAATATAAAAAACACCTGTCTGTTTTGGGTCGAAGCCCTCTTCAATCAGTTTTCGCCTGTAATAATTGGCCGCCAGGTCAGCCGGAGCCGCAAGTGGGGCGATATTGGAGGTCAAGCCAGGAAAACGCACCTGAATAAGCCTTACAACTGAAGGACAAAACGAAGAAATAACCGGTTTTTCGGTTGATGAATCGGTTACCATTTCATTGAAAGCATCGATCAAAACCTCTACACCTCCCTCAATCTCAAATACATGCGTAAAGCCCAATTTTTTCATGGCCTGATGTATTTGATCGATTGTAATATGATCGGGAAATTGCCCGAAGAAAATACCTGGCACAAGTGCTATCGATGCCGAGAAGCGGGTAATCATTTCCAAATCGTCGTGGGTTACCGAATAGGCCGAAACCGGACAAACCCTGAAGCACTCGCCGCAATCAATACACCGGTTGGGATTGAGCACTGCTTTTCCCTGCAACACTCTGATAGCCTGAGTAGGACACACAGTCATACAGTGGGTACAACCCATGCATTTCTCGGTATCGATCTTTATAGCATGATAGAAAAATGATTTTTCCATGACTTATTTGAATTGAACCTTAATCTCCAGTTGTGTTCCCACTCCGGGAGTACTTTTGATGTTAAAAAAATCGGCATTGTCGCTGATATTGGGCAAGCCCATTCCGGCTCCAAAACCCATAGCACGCACCGTTTCCGATGCTGTCGAATATCCTTTTTGCATAGCCATTGAAATATCTGCAATTCCAGGACCTTCGTCGTCCAAAATCATCTTTACTTGATCTTTATCAATATCTATCTTGATAATCCCTTTTCTGGCATGGGCCACAATATTGACTTCGGCTTCGTAAAGGGCAATTACAGCCCGCTTTATCACACGAGGATCAACGCCAAGCTGTTTCAATAACTTTTTTAGCTGGCTCGAAGCGTAACCGGCTCCGGTAAAATCGCCTCCTGTTACCTTGTATTCGAAGTGCATCATCGTTCAAAAAACCGGACTTAATCCAGCCTGATAGAGTAAGCCAACCGATCGAAACATCGACAAGCGGGTTTGAATCAATACAATATGATTTTCTTTTGCCAGTTCCAACATCTCAGGCGAGGCAACTTTGTCGCGAACCAGCACTATTTGACTGATATCGGCCATCTCGGCTGTTCTGATGGTTTGCAAATTGCTAAGTCCTGTAAGCCACAGTACATCATGACTATCCATTGTAAGCACATCGCTCAGCAAATCCGAAGCAAAACCATGCGAAACAGCCCGCTCTAAAAAGGCATCGCCGCAAATCACCTTTCCCTCGAGCATTGTTACAATATCGCTCAGTTTAAGTTGTTTATCATTCATAAATCGAGGTCGTTTCTTATACAAATATGGTTATTCCACCTTGTTTTTTAGGCGACAAAGTTCATGTTCGTGTAATTCAGAATCGGTCTAAGAAACTCAAAAAAATATCCAACCATTAGCCCGACAAATAATCAAGAAAAAATACCTGCGCTTCGACAACAGCTCTTTTCTTTTTTTAATTTTGACGACGCAAAAGAATTAAGTTATCAATTGGAACTCAACGATTTTTTACAACTATACTCTACCCATACTGAGATAACCGGGTTAGCCAATGAGCTCAAACAGGCCAACGCTCCGTCCTTTATTTTAAATGGGTTGTCGGGATCTGCACCATCGGTGGTTACGGCTACACTTTACCAACTACTTACGAAACAGATGGTTATTGTAATGAACGATCGTGAAGAGGCAGCCTATTTTTACGACAACCTTCACGCGCTGGGGTTTGAAGAACAAATTCTTTTTTTTCCCTCATCATACCGACGCGGTATTCTGACTGAAAAAACCGAAAGCGAAAATATCATTCTTCGCACCGACATTTTGAACAAACTGGTTCAGAATGAAGAGAAATATATCGTGGTTACCTATCCTGAGGCCATTGCCGAAAAAGTGCTTTCGGGCAGCGGATTGGAGAAACATACACTGCTTATCCGCACCGGCGAGCGGCTTTCGATTGCCTTTATCAATGAAGTACTGAACGAATATGGTTTTGAACGGGTTGAATTTGTCTACGAACCCGGACAATATTCAATCAGGGGCTCGATTGTTGATATCTTCTCATTTTCGAATGAAGATCCTTATCGTGTCGACTTCTTTGGCGACGAAATTGATTCCATCCGAACCTTCGATATCGAAGATCAGATTTCGAAAGAAAACCTGAGCCGTGTAGCCATTATACCCAATATTCAAGAGGGGCTTAAAGACGAGCTTCGCGTATCATTTTTTGAATTTCTGTCTGCCGATACCTGTTTACTAGCCGATAATTTTCGTTTTCTGCTCGAAAGAAGCAAAGGGTTGGCTACCGAAATTGCTGCCAACCACCCAAAGAACAATCAAGATAAGCTAATTATCACTGAAAATGAGTTAAATGAGGCTATACAAAAGTTTATCTGCATCGAGCTGGGCAACTCCTTTCTGTTGGAAGATGCTACTGAAATAACATTCAACACTTCGCCTCAACCCACGTTCAATAAAAATTTCGACCTACTTGGGGCTAACCTCAAAGAAAACAGGTTAAAAGGCTACCGCAATATTATCCTTTCCTCCAGCCCGAAACAGATTGAACGGCTACACGCTATTTTCGATGACAAGGGAGATCCACAAAAATTTGACAGTCTGCCATTTGCATTGCAAGAGGGGTTTATCGATCACGACCTGAAGATTTGCTGTTACAACGACCACCAAATCTTCGAACGGTATCACCGGTTTAAACTTCGTTCGAAAAAACCTTCACGACAGGCTATAACACTGAAAGAACTGAGCAAACTTCATCCAGGTGACTATGTAGTTCACATCGATCATGGGATTGGTAAATTTGCAGGTCTGGTCAAAACTGAAGCCAATGGCAAGGTTCAGGAAGCAATTCGGTTAATATATCGCGACAACGACTCGTTGCTGGTGAGCATACACTCGCTGCACCGTATTTCGAAATTTAAAGGGAAAGAGGGTCAGGAGCCATCGGTAAACAAACTGGGCACCGCAGCATGGCAAAACCTAAAAAACAAGACCAAAAGCAAGGTTAAAGATATTGCCCGAGAACTGATTGCTCTTTACGCCAAACGTAAACTGGAGCAGGGCTTTGCCTTCGCGCCCGACTCCTATCTTCAGCAAGAACTCGAAGCCAGCTTTATTTACGAAGATACCCCCGACCAGTTGAAAGCCACCATTGCGGTGAAAGAAGACATGGAAAAAACGGTTCCGATGGACAGGCTGATTTGCGGAGATGTTGGCTTTGGCAAAACCGAAGTAGCCATCAGGGCCGCATTTAAAGCGGTAACCGACAGCAAACAGGTGGCTATTCTGGTGCCTACAACCATTTTGGCATTGCAACACTATAAAACCTTTTCCGACCGTTTGAAAGACTTTCCCTGCCGTATTGAACACATCAGCCGGTTACGGCATGCCGGCGAATCGAAACAGGTTATCAAAGATTTGGCCGACGGGAAAGTGGATATCATCATCGGAACACACAAATTGATTGGCAAGGATATAAAATTCAAAGATTTAGGATTATTAATCATAGATGAAGAACAACGCTTTGGCGTTTCAGTAAAGGAAAAACTGAAACATCTGAAGGTTAATGTTGACACACTTACCTTAACGGCTACCCCAATACCAAGGACCTTGCAATTTTCGTTAATGGGAGCCCGCGACCTTTCCATTATCAGTACACCACCGCCAAACCGCTATCCAATTGCAACTGAAGTGCATGGATTTAACGAAGAGATTATCCGCGACGCCATCAATTACGAAGTAAGCCGCGGTGGACAGGTTTTTGTTATCAACAACAGGGTCAGTAACATCTACGAACTGGAAACGCTAATCAAAAAGCTTTGTCCGCAGGTTAAAACCATTGTCGGACACGGACAAATGGAGGGCGACAAACTCGAGAAAGTGATGCTTGATTTTATCAGTGGCGATTTTGATGTATTGGTTGCCACCACCATTATCGAGTCGGGGCTTGATATTCCGAATGCCAACACCATCATTATCAATCATGCACAAAACTTTGGACTTAGCGAACTGCATCAGTTGCGCGGACGGGTTGGGCGATCAAACAAAAAAGCATTCTGCTACCTGCTGGCACCACCCTATTCGGCCATGACCACCGAAGCACGCCGCCGCCTACAAGCTATTGAGGAGTTTTCCGAAATTGGCAGCGGGTTCAATTTAGCCATGCAAGATTTGGATATCCGGGGAACAGGAAACCTGCTGGGTGCCGAACAGAGCGGCTTTATTGCTGATATCGGATTCGAAGCTTATCACCGAATTCTGAACGAAGCCATTTTTGAACTCCGTAACGACGAATTTGCCGATCTCTTTGCCGACGAAAATGACGATGTCCAACAAGCTTTCCTCGATGTCAAGTATGTAAACGACTGCAATATCGATACGGATCTGGAACTACTCTTTCCTGATGAGTACATTTCGAGTATTTCGGAACGAATGTTGCTCTACCGCGAACTCGACAATATCGAAAACGAAGAGGCATTGCGACTCTTCGAAACCAATCTGACCGACCGCTTCGGCCCAATTCCTGCTCCAGCCAAAGAATTGCTCAATGTTGTCAGGTTACGAAATGTTGCCATTAAGCTCAACTTCGAACGCATCACACTGAAAGAGAGTAAGATGATTTGCTACCTGCCATCTGATCCCAAATCGAGCTATTACAAGACTGCCTCTTTTCAACAGATGATGCAATGGATTTTGCAGCACCCCAAACAATGCGCTGTGAAGGAATCTAAAGGAAAGCTAAGTATCAGTTTCAAAAACATCGATTCCATTTCAACGGCATTTGCCCTCTTGTCAGCAACTCGGGAAACAATAGCCAACGCATGATTTTTCACTTGAGAAGAGAGAATTAGTTTATTTTTTTCTACCTTTCAACTCCGTTTACGATACCGTTAACGTTACAGGAAAATTATTTGCACAAATCATTCTTATCAAACTAAAAAAATGACAACAAACCGCAGAACATTTATTCGAAATGCTGCCGTAACGGCATCGGCTGTGGCTGCTTTCCCAACGGTGATGAAAGCCGGGGCGATATCGCCCAACGATAAAGTTACCGTAGCCCTGATTGGCTGCAAAGGGATGGGATTTTCAGATTTAACTGCATTTCTGGATCAGCCGGGTGTAGAATGTGCCGCACTTTGCGATGTAGACAACAATATTTTGCAGGAAAGGGCTGCCGAAGTCGAAAAGAAAACAGGGAAAAAGCCCGATTTATATGAAGATTTTCGCAGGGTGATGGATCGCAAAGATATTGATGTAGTAATAGTTGGTACTCCAGACCATTGGCACTGTTTGCCCATGATATATGCCTGCCAGACTGGCAAAGATGTTTATTGTGAAAAACCGTTGGCCAACTCAATCGAAGAATGCAACCTAATGGTTAAAGCGGCGCAAAAATACAATCGAGTGGTACAGGTCAATCAATGGCAACGCAGCGACCCGCACTGGAAAAATGCTGTCGATTATGTGCACAGTGGCCAGTTAGGCCGGGTTCGTTCCACACGTGCATGGTCGTATGTTGGTTGGAAAGGAACGATACCGGTTGTTGCTGATTCCAATCCTCCGGCCGGGGTGAATTACAACATGTGGTTGGGACCTGCCCCACTGAGACCCTTCAATCAAAACCGCTTCCACTTTACCTTCCGCTGGTTTTGGGACTATGCCGGTGGTCTGATGACCGACTGGGGTGTCCATCTGCTCGACTATGCCCTTTATGGCATGAACCGTTATGTACCCAAATCGGTGATGGCTTCGGGGGGCAAATATGCCTTCCCTGCCGATGCAATGGAAACCCCCGATACGATGATGGCCATCTACGATTTTGGCGATTTTAATCTGGTTTGGGACCATACGATTGGTATTTACGGTCAGAATTATGGTCGCGGACATGGTGTTGCCTTTATCGGAGAATATGGAACATTGGTTGTTGACCGCAACGGTTGGGAAGTAATTCCGGAAACATCGAGTGTATCAGCAAAAAAAGAGATGCAGGCCGTTCCGTTACAGAAAGGAAGTGGCAAAGGGCTCGATTTACACGTGAAAAATTTCCTCGAATGTATCAAAACCCGCGAAAAACCCAACTGCGATATCGAAATTGGTGCCCATATTGCCCGTATTGCCCAGTTGGGGAATATCGCCTACCGGCTTGGCCGACAGGTGTATTGGGATGGCGAGAATCAAAAATTTATTGACGACAAAAAGGCCGATACCTATATCAAAGCCAACTACAGGGCACCGTGGGAGCTTCCGAAAATTTAAACTTCATTTTTTAAAATAAATAGTAAACCATTGCAGTTTTATTGCAATGGTTTTTTTTCATAAAATAAACACCGCATTAAACAAAAAAAAATACTGTTTGTTACTATCTTTAGTTTAATTTTTAATCTAATTAACAATGAAATGTTTTACGCTGTTAATCATCACAATTTTTATTACTACTTCGGGAATGTCGCAGGAGAGAAAGGATAGCCTCAATCCATACGAACTCCTAACCAAGTATTACGAAGAGGGTTTTAAGCCCTTTGCCAAAGGAAACTATTATAGCGGAATTGCCTTTTCTTTGACCAACAGTAACCTCGAGAACTCGTCGAAAGGGTTCGATAAAGTGATTGCGGGAATTGATAAAACTACAAGTATCACGTTCAAAGGAGGATACTTCCTGAAAGATTATATTATGACAGGAATGAATTTCGAGCTCGGACGCGACGAATTTGGTGGAAATATCGATGTCAGCGGCGATACAGTCAGCCGGCAAACAATGCGAAAATATTTATCATTTTCACCGGTAATCAAAAGCTATGTGCCACTGACCAAAAACAACCGGCTTAGTTTTTTCACTGAAATTGGACTTGGGGCCAAATTTGCCAACTCACTATCTGAAGATATTTCAAACGTCGATGTTTATACCCGAAAATACGGCAAAGATTTTACCTTTTCGGCAGGTCTTGGAGCCGGAGTGACCTTTTTTGCACTCGAAAATTTTGCCATTGAAGTGATGTTGAAAAATTTGGTCGGATACGAATTGAAAATATCAAAACAACGTCAAAACAATGTTGATTATTCGAAAAAAACGACTCACAATGTGAACTTCGACATTAACCTCTTATCATTGAAAGTTGGAGTAGCCTATTTTATTCAACCTAAAAAAAAATAAGAAGATGAAAAAAAGAATCATTACATCGATAATCCTAAGCCTCTTTATTTTCACATCTTGTATGGAAGAAACCTTTTTCGGCAAATCGGAATATGCCAATATTAAAAATATAGAGCTAACCAATCAGGCCGCTATGCGCATTGACGAATCAAACAAAACCATTACGATTGAGATGCCGGCCGGAGTCGATATCTCGGCCGTATCTATCAAATTACTTGAACTATCCACTTTTGCAACAGCCGATAAAAAGATTGGCGACTTTCTGGATATGTCCAATGAAGCGACCATCAATGTCACCTCTGAAAGTGGAAAAACAGTAACCTGGAAGTTGATCCCAGCCATTGCCACTTCAGAACCTCAGTTGGCCAACAGTAATTTCAACTTTTGGTACAAAACAGCCGACGGTTATTATGAGCCTGGCGAAGCGGCTACTTCGACCATTTGGGGAACCGGTAATCCGGGTACACATATGCTTAAATTGTACGCAGCCACCCCCTTCGAACTTGCCAGTCAAAACTACGGGGTAAAATTACAAACACTCGATAATGGCAAACTCTCTGCGGTTGTAGGTTTGCCCATTTCTGCAGGCTCAATCTATACCGGAAAGTTCGACCCTAATAAGATTGACCCAGCCAATCCACAAAAAGCCATCGATTTCGGGACCCTTTTTGTCGGAAGAGCAGCTTCATTCACCATTAAATATACCTATAAACCCGGAACAACCAATAAAGACAAGAAAGGCAATGTTTTAAGTTATCCCGATGCATGCGATATTTATGCTTATCTTGAAATCCGTCAGGGAGGCAAAATCGAAAGATTGGCAACGGCCTGGTTCCGTAGCAGCGAAACTGTCGAAACAGTTAAAACGATAACGGTAAAATTCAATTATGGCAAGCTCGACAGTTCGTTTCCCGATTACATGAAACCGGAGAATGGGCTCTATGTTACCGGTGATTCCGTTTCGTATGCCCTGCCAAGTCATATTACTTTTGTCGCATCGTCAAGTTACGACGGGGCAAAATTTGCAGGAGCTATTGGCAGTACGCTGATGGTCGACGATCTTGAAATCAATTACTGATTTAAACTTTCAAAAAACAATAAACCCTGCATTGGAACGAAACATCCGATACAGGGTTTACTGTTTAAGCTGAATAGTCATCAATCACTTTCCGATACAAAAATTTCTAAAAATATTGCCAAGAACTTCATCTGTAGATATCTGACCTGTAATAGAACCCAAATAATGAAGACATTCACGAATATCCTGAGCCAGAAAATCACCGGTAATACCGGTATGTAACCCATCAATAACCCTTACCACTGCCCGATGGGCCGAATGGAGCGCTTCATAATGGCGCAAATTGGTTACAATCACATCATTCTGGTTCAGCTTCGAAAGGTCGGCAGCCTTGGCCATTGATGCAAGCAATTCCTCCATATTATGCTTGCTTTTAGCGCTAATCAATATAAAATCGATTTCTTTACCGGCAAAATAACTATGGCACTGCGCTACTGTTTCACTTTTCCCGATATCCGACTTATTGCCTACCACAATCAACTTCTGACCCTCAATTTTTTTCTCAATTTCTTCGAAGCGTTTTTTAATTTGAGCAACCGAATAAGCCATGTCGACCACCAGCAGTACAATATCGGCACGTTCCAGCTTCCGGTACGAACGTTCAATACCCATATTTTCGATAACATCAGTCGTTTCGCGAATACCGGCCGTGTCGAAGAAGCGAAACACCACTCCATCGATATTGACAACATCCTCAATAATATCGCGTGTTGTACCATGAATATCGCTCACGATGGCCTTTTCTTCATTGAGCAGCGCATTCAGCAATGTCGATTTTCCAACATTGGTTTCGCCCACGATGGCTACCGGAATACCGTTTTTGATGGCATTCCCCAAACGGAACGATGATATCAGTCTTGCCAAAAGGGCTTCGACCCGCAACGCGAGCGATACCAATGCCGAACGATCAGCAAATTCGACATCCTCCTCACTAAAATCGAGCTCCAGTTCCACAAGAGTGGTAAAGTGAAGCAGTTGTGCCCTTAGTTGATTGATCTCCTGCGAAAAACCGCCCCTCATCTGGTTCATGGCCAAACGATGCGATGCAGCATTTCCCGACGCAATTAAATCGGCAACCGCTTCAGCCTGCGACAAATCCATCTTGCCATTCAGAAAAGCTCTTTGGGTAAATTCTCCCGGAAGGGCCATCCTTGCCCCTTTTGAAATGAGCAATTGTAAAATCTGCTGCTGAATGTAAGTCGATCCATGACAGGATATTTCGACAACATCCTCTCCGGTAAACGAATGCGGAGCTCGAAAAAGTGAAACGACAACCTCGTCAACAAGCGTTGTACCATTATAAACAGCACCAAAATGGAGCGTGTTGGCTGCCTGGGCCAAAAGCGTTTTACCACTTGCAGGCGATTGATATATTTTATCGGCCAACGGAAAGGAATCGCGTCCCGAAAGGCGGATAACCGCAATTCCACCAGTACCGGGTGCTGTAGAAATGGCGCAAATCGTTGATTGATCAATCATAACAACTGTTTTGAAAATACAAAGATAGGGAATGATACGAAGTGTGACCACCTTATATTTTATTTTAGGACAAACAATTTCTGCAAACGGGTTTACACTATCGCAGATGTAGGAACAAAAAAAGGAATTGTTTAACTTGTGATAAAATTTTAAAACAACCAATATGGACTTTTCTGCGTTTCAATTTCCAACCACCGGAAGTGGCAACCTAAGCAACTTTAAAACAGATTTTCTCAAAGGGTACAACGACCCCGACGATGCGAAAGACGATCTCGAAAAAGGGGTTAAACAACTGGCCGATTTGCAGGAGAAGCTTTATGCCCAAGATCAGTACAGTCTGCTTGTTATTTTTCAGGCTATGGATGCCGCCGGAAAAGACAGCACCATCAAACATGTAATGTCGGGCATTAACCCTCAGGGATGCAGTGTTACCAGTTTTAAATCACCTTCGACCGAAGAGTTGGATCACAACTTTCTCTGGCGCTGTATGAAAGAGACACCGGCCAAAGGTGATATTGGGATTTTCAATCGCTCCTATTACGAAGAAGTACTGGTGGTAAGGGTTCATACTGAATGGCTTGGCAGCCAAAAACTGCCCGTGAGCTTTCCATCCGGGAAACCGGATAATCTTTTTTGGCAGCAACGTTACGACGATATCAACCACTTCGAAAAACACCTTTACCATAACGGGACACGTATCCTGAAGTTCTTTTTAAATGTATCGAAAGCAGAACAGAAAGAGCGTTTCCTGAAACGAATCGATTCGCAGGAAAAGAACTGGAAATTCTCAATCAACGACATTAAAGAACGCAAATACTGGAACGACTACCAGCTGGCTTACAATGAAATGCTACGGCATACTTCTACTGATTTTGCGCCCTGGTATATCATTCCGGCCGACCGAAAATGGTTTATGCAACTGGCCGTATGCAATATTATCGTAGAGGAATTGAAATCACTTCATCTTCATTTTCCTGTTGTGGGCGAGCAACAAAAAGCCGACCTGCAAAAAGCGAAAGATTTGCTGCTGGCCGAGGAAGATTAAATCATTATATTCACACACTGTCCATTCGTCAATCCGCAAAAAAAAGAAGCTGCTCCAAATGGGGCAGCTTCCATATTTTTAATATCAACCTTTTATTGGTGTTCCGGACGTTGTTCAAGGACACCGGGTTGCAGGTCAAGCTGACCTTGCGGAATGGGCCAGAATTTATCTTCAGGGCCAAAAGTAGCACCTTGCATGAAGGATGTACGAATACGCAAATCTTTAGCAGCAAAGTCATTCAAAATATCAGCCATACTCTTTCCACCAATTTTGTTAGGAAGATTGTCCCAACGACGGAGGTCAAAGAAACGCATACCTTCAGTGGCAAACTCGAGCCTTTGTTCCCACTGTACTGCTTTCATCGCTTCTTCTTTGTTTGCAAAAGCTGTGTAGTTACCAATCATATAGTTGGCAGCCGGCATAGTGAAATCGACATCACCTGGAGCTCCCCATGGATAAACAGAAGCTGGCAGTTTAGTCAACTTAACCTTACCCATCACTTTATCGGCAGCTGCACGCGTACGAATCTGGTTTACCAAACTCAATGCAGTTGCAACATCACCTTCGAAGGCAGCTACTTCAGCTCTCCACAACAGAATGTGAGCATAGCGGATGTAACGATAGTTGTTCGCATTGATACCAGTCTGCCAGCCGGTAGTCGTTGAAAGAGAATAACGCTCAGCCTTTTTAAAGAATGGTTTTGGACATGGAAGATATGGTCCACCTTCAGTTGGCTTACGAATCCAGTCTGCACCACGGTTGATACCCCAGTCTTTGTAAGGGATACCACGACGGCTAACCGTGAAATCAAGGCGTGGGTCAACAGGATCAGTTGCCGGAACAAAATCTTCGGCAGAACTTTTAGTCTGGTCGTTGGCAAGGTCTGTATTGTTGAATGTATCGAACATTGGAAGACCATTTGCATCAACTTTATATGCATTGACCAGGTTCTGCGAAGGCTGGTGGAAACCACAGCACATACCGATATCACCACTATGTGGCCAGTTCAAACCGATACCCATTTCAGCGTTCAACGATTCGTTGATATCATTAACGTTGGCCTGAATTTCGAAGATTGACTCATCATTGTTGTTGGTTTCAATCTCAAAATTTTGGATAAATTTAGGCATCAAGCTATACTTTCCGCTGCTGATAATCCCATCGAGCAATGGTTTTGCTTCAGCATATTTTAAATCCTGCAGATAAGCACGGGCTCCGAGAGCCATAGCAGCATACTTGGTTGGACGGCCAACATTGGCACCGTCACGGTCTGGCGGAAGGTTATCCCATGCATATTTCAGATCCTCCATAATGAAAGCTAAAACTGCACCGTCGGCATTTTTATTGGAAACGGTTGCCGGATCAGCAATATCTTCACTTAAAATAGGAAGATAATCGCCAAATACCAAACGGGCTTCAAAATAGAAAAGCGCTCTCAGGAAACGTGCTTCAGCTGCATATTGTGTAGCCTGAGCGGATGTAATTGTACCGTCGGCTTCGCTCTGCTTGATAACATTCAACACTTTATTGGCACGGAAAACCCCCATACCCAAACAAAGTCTCCATTTGTCGGCAATATAACCGTTCGTAGGCTGTACTTCCCAACGTTCAATATCGTTTACCGGTGTCTGGTCACCCACTTCCGAACCTTTGTACGCATCGTCAGAAGCGACAGAACCATAGGTCCAGTTTTGAATGGAAGCACCCCACGAAACATCCCAAAGTGCACTACCGCGAACCATAGAATAGGTTCCGGTCAACAAGGCATCGATACCTTTAGCGCTATAGAAAACATTTTCTGATGTGGAACCCAGCGGAGCTTTCGTCAGAAACTCTTCTGAACACGAAAAGTTGAGTACCATCAGCAACGAGACCAAAATTATAGATAACTTTTTCATAATTGTTCAACTGTTTCAATTAACAATGTTAATTCATTATAATCCAAGCATCACGCCAAATGTATACGAACGTGCAGTTGGCCATGCACCCTGGTCAAGACCCATAGAGCTACCTGATGAATTCAATTCAGGATCGAGGCCGCTATATTTGGTAATCGTGAAAAGGTTGGTCGCTTGAACATAAAAACGCAAACTCTTAATCTGAGCTTTGTTCAGAATGGTTTGAGGAACGGTATAACCTAAACGTAGGTTCTTCAATCTCAAGAACGAGGCATCTTCAACAAATGCCGTTGACGGGTATTGTGAAATATCGTTGAAATCAAGCATTGGCAATGTAGCATCGGCATTGCTGCTCAGATATGGGCTACCCCATGATTCGTACAACGCTTTTTTGCTCAAACCGCCATTGAACATTCCATAATCAATCCAACGCGATACGTGGTTGACCAGTTTATTGCCATAACTTCCGTAGAAGAACATGTTCAAATCGAAATTCTTGTAGGTAAGGTCAATATTCAAACCTGCGGTGAAATCGGGATGCGGGCTACCAATAAAGGTGCGGTCATCAGCCGTAATTTCGCCATCAGGGCCTCCGTCAGCACCACCAGCAATATCGCGGAATTTAAAGTGGCCCGGTTTATTGTACGAACCAAAATCGGCATGGGCGTCGGCTTCAGCCTGAGTCTGGAAAATACCATCTACAATATATCCATAAAATTCAGGAAATGAGGAGCCTTTAGTAAATCGAGTGTAAACCATCTGACGAAGTTCGCCTGCATTAATGACTCGGTTTTCATCTCGTGAGAGTCTGAGAATCTCATTCTTATAATGAGAGAATGTAGCAGCGATATTGTATTTCAACTCGCCACCAAACAAAGTATTATTGTAACTTACTTCAATATCATAACCTTTATTCAACATCTCGCCAACATTGATAGCGGGCACAGCCACAACACCCGATACGTTCGGGATGGGTTCCTCAAACAACATGTCTGAAGTTTTACGGTTCCAAACATCGAAAGTAACATTCAGTTTACGACCAAACATATTGGCATCGAAACCTACGTCGAAAGTTCGGGTTGCTTCCCATGATACATCGGTATTACCCAAACGCGAAGGACGGAAACCGGTAATAGCCGATGTGTTTGAACCATCAATGGCATACGATGCAGTATATTTATTGGCTTCGAAAGTAGTATAGGAGTTATACAACCCAATCTGGTCGTTACCCGATTTACCCCAACCTGCTCTCAGTTTCAGAAAATCCAGCCAGTTTTTGGTTCCGGCCATAAAGTTTTCTTCCGAAATCGCCCATGCAGCAGAAGCAGCAGGGAATGTACCAAAACGATTCGCTTTACTAAAGCGTGATGAACCATCGCGACGTACAGTGGCTTCGAGGAAGTACTTGTTCATCAAGTCGTAGTTAACACGACCGAAAACAGAGAACAACGACCACTCTTCGGCATTACCACTATTGTCTTTGTTAATTTCACCGGAATTCAACTGCATGTAATCCGGATCTTCCGAGAAATACTGGCTGCGGCTGGCGCTCATCCATTGATATTTTTCTTCAATAGCTTCAGTTCCGACAACTGCACTGATTTTATGAATCTCAGCAAAAGTTTTGTTATATGACAATGTATTAGACCAGTTCCAGGTCAAACGGTAATTCGAATCGGCGCTCATCCCGTTCACCTTGTTCGGCTCGGAGTGTTCGAAATTCGGAATCGTGTAACCTTTATAGTTCCACTGTCCCCAGTTGAAACCCAGCAATGATTTGGCAACCAAACCTTCCATTAAGGTAGCTTCGCCATAAATATTGCCCAGTACGCGGGCCCATTTCCCATTGTTGTTACGGCCACGATACAACAGAGCCACCGGGTTTTCAGCATTACCCATTTCCTTGGCACTCGAACCGGCAAAGTTGCCCATAATGTCGTAAACCGGTATAATCGGCTGTGCACGATAAGCATGTGAAATAGGGGTACCTTCACCATTATCGCCAAGGTTACCTTTTTCATCGATATAAACCACCTGAAGTGATTCACCTGCTTTAAACCATTTATTGAATTTGGCATCAGCGTTTACACGGAAAGTGTAACGTTTGAAATCGGTATAATCCAAAATACCTTGTTCGTCTGTATAGTTACCAGAGAAAGAATAGGTTGCATTTTGTCCACCACCACTTACGTTAAGGTCGTATTCCTGTACAACGGCATTGCGATAGATTTCATCATACCAGTCAGTACCTTGTTTGTTGGCTTTGTAAATCTGATAATCTGGATACTTATACAATGAAGGGTCGACAGTTGGGTCACCTTGCATTGCTCCGGCAGGTTTAATGTAATCCGGAATTCTTGGAGTCGCCCCTGTACCATATTGTTGGTGGTTGGGAGCTTCACCTTTATTCCGGTATGACAACCAGATAGCATCAGCATATTCCTGAGTATTGAGCAAATCATATTTATTGGAAGCCTGCTTGATACCGCCGCGAACTGTAAAGTTTACACTTGGAGCCTGATTCAGTTTACCACGTTTGGTTGTGATAATCACAACACCGTTGGCACCACGTGTACCATAAATAGCTGCTGAAGAAGCATCCTTCAAAATCGAAATCGACTCGATATCATTTGGGTTCAAGTTATTACCCGGGCCCGAAGGAACACCGTCAATCACATACAACGGAGATGATTCACCGGTTGTACCGACACCACGTATACGAATCGTAGCATCACCGCCAGGACGGTTGGCAGAAGTTACGGTTACACCCGAAACCTGACCCTGAATACGGCTCATGACACTGGGTGCAGTCGATGTCTTCAATTGTTCTGTAGAAACGGTCGAGATAGCACCGGTTAACTCTTCTTTGATACGGGTACCGTAACCAACTACTACAACTTCGCCTACACCTACCACATCAGCTTTCATTACAGCATCAACAGTCGATTTGCCTGCAATGGCTATATCCTGCGGCAACATACCAATGTAGGAAAAATGCAGGGTTTGAGCGTCAGCTGCCACTGCTAAGGTGTACTTACCATCAAGGTCAGTAACGGTTCCGGTAGTAGTACCAACAACCATTACCGTTACTCCCGGAACAGGCGAACCTGATTCGTCAGTAACCTTACCACTAATCGACTTCTGCTGAGCAAAAGCCACTCCAACAAGTAGTACCATCGAAAGTACAACAGACAAAAGCCTTTTTGTCCATTTTACTTGCGGTACACAATTCAGATTACTTCTTTTCATAGACACATAAACTTAAGATTAGTAAATAAAATTAATTGGAAGCGTATCGATTTTTTAAAAAAATCCTTGGTTGTTATCGTTTGTTTGGCCTTCTAAAAAACATCCTCGTCTACCTTCAAATGGCCTTTGAAAGTTAAAAGAGGGTAATACATGCATACATTTCATAAATATTGGTAGTTAGTGTTCACATCACACGACAACAAATTTAACAAACTTTTAACAAAAACAACCATAAGAATAAGCCGAAAAATAATCAAAACTTAGATTAAAATAGATTAAATTATTTATTTACAAATACTTAAATAAAATACATTATCCGAAAAAAATTTAACTTTTATTTACATTTATAAATAGTTTTTCATACTATTAATTTCTTGTTATTTAACACCATTCTCAACCCCCGAAAAAT
>CAYOJD010000070.1:0-17973 GCA_964404205.1 uncultured Prolixibacteraceae bacterium | reverse complement strand
GCGCGACTGTCGCCTTTTGCCAACCGGTTTTGAATGGCATAGGGCACCGACATCCCAACAATAAAAAGAAAGGAGGGGAAGATAATATCGGAGAAACCCAGGAAATCCTGATCGGCAGCCGAGTGTTCGAGCCATGATGGAATGCCGGTCAAGGTCCAGAAGTCGTTTACAAAAATCATGAGCAACATGGTAATTGCCCTAAAGACATCGATGGAGTATATGCGGGTAGAAGACATACGGTTGAGCGTTTGATGATTGTATTGATAACTGACAATAAACTATTTGCTTAATGCTTCAATCTCGGCAAACATGGCCCGGAAGCAGTTCGACTGCGTATTTGCGTCTGCCTTTTCGTCGGTTTTGCGTCCGTAGAATTCGTCGAGGAATGCTCCTGCACCCGACCAAACGGTTTGCATCATCCCATTAAAATGTTCTTTCAGCTGAGGTGTCGCCGTTTCGCGGAAGCGGAACATATCGCGGGTTTGCTGAACGGCATTGGAGGGGTTTCGCCACGGACAGGTAACCACATTCAGCCCTTTCATGGCAAAGAGAACTGCCGATTGGTCGGGACGTTCGTAATGCCAGTCGCAAATCATCACCTCTTTGCTAATCAAATCAATTGCGCGATGGGTATTGTTCATGCTGGCTTCCCACATGCCTATTCCGGTAGTTTTGCCATCGATAAGCCGGTCGCCCCATATCCAAAGCTTGCGGTTTTTCAGGGAAAGATGTTGCTGGATGCGGTTTACCTCGCCGGCAAAGAGTTCGGCCTTGTCACGGCCGCCGCAGCGCGGACATTTATCGTCGCCAATATAAAACACTTCGTCCATACCGGCATGAAAAGCTTTTGCCTCGAATACATCGCAAATCTCGTCGACCAGCGCAAAAACTATCGGGTGCAAGTCGGGGTGGAGCGGACAGTAACTTTTGCAATAAAGGCCATCGGCGTTGGGCCAGTTGTACTTTTCGGGCATTTTCACGTGGGGGGTTTCGTCGAATTGAGGATAAACCTTTAGCAAATTGGTGGTCTCTTCGGCCCAGGACTGATGCCCCAGCAGGTTGATTTGCGGAATTAACCCGATATTGTTTTTCCGGCAAATTTCTACCAGCTTCTTCACTTCGGTTTTCGACAGCGCCACCGGATCGCGCAGTTCGGGATGGCTTTCGAACTGATAACCGTAATCGATACGTAAAATCAATGTGTTTACCTGACGCGGCGCAAGTTCTTTATCAATAAATTGAATAAACTCGTCGAGCCGGTCGGGCGTTGGAGCGGCAATGCAGAACCCGCGAACAGGAAGTGTTTTGTCTTGTGCGGCAGCTGTTTGAAACATCAGCAAAGTGATGAACAGAACAGAGAAGGCTTGAAGTTTTGTCATGCTGGTATTGGATTGTAGTTTGAAAATATGTTGGCCCAAGTTGGCAAAAAATCGCCATTTGGTCAACTACAAAACGTTCGGCTTTTCAAAAAGGCCATTCATTTTGTTACTTTTGCAAAAAAGGGATGCATGGCAAAACAAAACTGGAAACCGGGGAACATGGTCTATCCGCTCCCGGCAGCGTTAATCAGTTGCGGCAAAACGCCCGACGAGTATAATTTGATAACCGTATCGTGGCTGGGCACTTTGTGTACCGACCCTCCGATGTGTTATATCTCTGTTCGTCCGGGGCGCCACTCTTATGATATTATCAAACGCAACGGCGAATTTGTAATTAACCTTACGACTGTCGAGATGGCCAAGGCTACCGATTGGTGCGGGGTAAAATCGGGTCGCGATTTCGATAAGTTTAAGGAGAGTGGCTTAACACCTCTTGCTGCCGCGGTAGTGAATTGTCCCATTGTAGCCGAATCGCCCGTCAGTATCGAGTGTAAAGTGCGGGAAGTAAAACCGCTTGGTACCCACGATATGTTCATTGCCGATGTGGTCAATATTGTAGCCGACGACCGTTATATCGATGCCGAAACCGGAGCTTTCGATTTGGCTGCCGCTTCGCCGTTGGCCTATTCGCATGGCAATTATTTTGGTTTGGGGAAGAAAATTGGCAAATTTGGCTGGAGCATTATGAAACCCAAAACAAAAAAAAGGCTTTCCCGTAAAAATATCGATTAATCAATTATTTATCCGACAATCAACTATTTCAACCCATGAGAAAACGAATCGTTTTTATTACCCTGCTTATTGCAGGCCTGACAATTTTGAAAATGGAGAATGTAAACGCACAAAGCAATCCGTTGCTCACCGAATGGAATACCCCACAACAGGTACCGCCATTTACTCAAATCAAACACGAACATTACGTGCCTGCCATCGACGAGGCGCTTAAAGAAGCAAGGGCTGAGGTCGATGCCATTATCAACAGCAGCGAAGCACCAACTTTTGCCAATACGATTGTGGCGCTGGAACTCTCGGGCGATAAACTCGACCGTATTACCAGTGTATTGTTCAATATCAATTCGGCCGAAACCGATGATAAAATACAATCGATAGCCCGCGAAGTTTCGCCCAAACTGACTGAATTTGGCAATTATGTTTCGCTTAACGAGAAGCTATTCCGGAAAGTAAAAGCCGTTTACGAACAGAAAGATAAACTCGGGCTCACTGGCGAAGATCTGAAACTGCTCGAAGATCGTTACAAAGGGTTTGTCCGAGGCGGTGCCAACCTCGAAGGCGAGGCTAAAAAGCGATATGCCGAAATCAATACCGAATTATCGAAGCTGAGCCTTCAGTTTGGCGAAAATGTATTGGCCGAAACCAACGCTTATTCGTTGCTGATTACCGACGCGAAAGATTTGGCCGGTATTCCGGAAGCCGAACGCGAAGCCGCTGCGCAACAGGCCAGGGCAAAAGGCAAAGAGGGATGGATGTTCAATCTTCAAGGGCCGAGCTATACTGCCTTTATGAAATTTGCCGACAATCGTAAAATGCGTGAAGAGATGTACAAAGCCTACAATTCTCGCGGTTTTCACGATAACGACAAAAACAACGAAGAAATTGTCAAGCAACTGGTCAATCTGAAACTCGAAAGGGCCAATCTGCTTGGTTATGCCAGCCATGCCGACTATGTGCTCGAAGAGCGGATGGCCGAGAATGCCGATAAAGTAAATGCCTTCCTGAAACAACTGCACGAAGCTTCGCGCCCGGCAGCTTTGAAAGAGATGGAAGAGGTAAAAGCATTTGCCCAACAATATGGATTAAAAGAAAATTTCGAGCGCTGGGACTTTGGCTATTATTCCGAGAAGTTGAAAAACAGCCGCTACGGGTTCGACGAACAGCAGGTAAAACCTTACTTCAAACTCGAGAATGTTATCAATGGCGTGTTCGACCTGACCACAAAACTTTACGGCATCACTTACAAAGAAAACAAAGCCATCCCGGTTTATCATCCCGATGTGAAAGCCTACGAAGTTTTCGATGCCGATGGCTCTTTCCTCTCAGTATTGTATCTCGATTTCTTCCCGCGCGAAGGCAAACGTGGCGGTGCCTGGATGACCGAATATCGTCCGCAGAGCAATGTGAACGGCAAAATGGAACGCCCCATTGTTTCGTTGGTTTGCAACTTTACACAGCCAACAGAAACCAAACCATCGCTGCTCACCTTCTACGAAGTAACGACCTTCCTGCATGAGTTTGGCCACGGCTTGCACGGGATGTTTGCCAACACCCAATATCCGGGCCTCTCGGGCACTTCGGTTTACCGCGATTTTGTGGAATTGCCATCGCAAATCATGGAAAACTGGGCAACAGAAAAAGAGTGGCTCGACCTGTTTGCCGTACATTACGAAACCGGGGAGAAAATCCCGGCCGACCTCGTTCAGAAACTGATTAAAGCCGAGAATTTTCAGGCAGGCTATGCCAGCGAACGACAACTAAGCTTCGGAATGAACGATATGGCATGGCATTCGATTACCAAACCAGTCGATGGCAGCGTAGTCGCGTTTGAGCAAAAGGCCCTGGCCCCGACTGACCTCTTTCCTGCGCTTGAAGGATATTGCCTCAGCACAGCTTTCTCGCATATTTTTGCAGGCGGTTATGCCGCAGGATATTATGGCTATAAATGGGCCGAAGTGCTCGATGCCGATGCATTCGATGCTTTCAAACAAAACGGGATTTTCGACCGCGCAACCGCGAACTCGTTCCGCAAAAATATTCTTGAAAAAGGGGGGACTGTCCATCCGATGGAACTTTACAAAGCTTTCCGCGGCAAAGAACCCTCCATCGACCCGTTGCTCGAGCGCAGTGGTTTGAAATAAGATAGCGAAACAATGAAGTCAGGTAAAAAGATCTATCGTTCGAAAGTCGATATCCGGCTTATCCTTTTTCTGCTTGCCATATTAGGCGGATGTTCGGCGATACTGGCCTATCAGCAAATTTGGATAGGATTGGGCATTGTGCTGTTTGTGGCAGCCTTTGTGGCCTACACTTTTGCGGCTATCCGCTATGTGATTGATGGCGACAAACTGATTGTTAAAACAGGGATTGCACCGGTTCAGGTTATCCCGGTTGGCGAAATCAGGAAAATAAGCTTTTCGAACAGTATTGTCAGCTCGCCGGCAACATCGCTGAGCCGAATCGGGATTCACTACCAATCGCCGGCACCACTGTTGTTGTCGCCCACCAACCGAAAGCAATTTATTGCCGATTTACAGGCCATTAACCCGGCAATTGTTGTAGCAGGATAACAAATATTCATTGTCCGAACAAGATAGAGGCAGCTTCCGGGCTGCCTTTTTTTGTCTCTGATATTTGTTAATTTTGACCCAATAATTGGTATGCTGTGGCATCAAAATCGTTGAAGAAATTCATCTGGCTCTCTATTGGGGCAGCTATTCTCACCATTGGGCTTAAAACATTGGCCTGGCGGATGACCGGATCTGTTGGATTGCTTTCCGATGCCCTCGAATCATGTGTCAATCTTTTTGCGGCGGTTATTGCATTGGTCATTATCACAATCGCCGAGCGACCTGCCGACGAAGAACATGCCTATGGCCATTCCAAAGCCGAATATTTCTCCAGCGGTTCGGAAGGCGGTTTGATTATTCTGGCCGCTGCAAGCATTATCTGGAGTGCCCTACCCCGACTATTCAGCCCTCAGCCACTCGAAAATGTCAGCACCGGGTTATTGATTTCGGTTGGCGCTTCGGCGATCAACCTGTTTGCCGCCCGGGTTTTGATAACCGAAGGGAAGAAAAATAATTCTATCACCCTCGAAGCCGACGGCAACCACCTGATGACTGATGTCTGGACCTCCATCGGAGTGCTGTTTGGGATTGGGTTGGTAAAGCTAACCGGGTGGTTGATTCTCGACCCAATTATCGCCTTGCTGGTAGCCGCCAACATCATCTGGACCGGTTATCGGTTGATGGTTCGTTCAGTACGCGGGCTGATCGACACGGCCATACCCATGGAGGAGCGCAAAAAGGTGGAGCAGCTGCTCAGCAAATATCAGCCCGAAGGAATTGAGTTTCATTCGTTGCTCACCCGCCAGGCAGGGCAGCGCAAATTTGTCTCCTTCCATATTTTGGTTCCGGGAGTATGGAGCGTGCAACAAGGCCACGATTTGCTCGAAGTTGTAGAAGAAGAGGTCCGCAATGCCCTGAAAGGACCTGTTACCGTTTTTACCCATCTCGAACCGATTGAAGATCCGGTTTCGCATCAGGATATTGGCATCGACAGGGGATAGCCTATTTGCTTGTTTAAAACATCTTGCAAAAATTATACTGATTTTGGCAAAGATTTGAGTACAATTTACCAATCGCAGCCGTTACCTTTGTATCATATCAATTCATCGAACATGGAAAAGAACCAATTTAGCCTTCAGGAAAAAGTGGCCGTGGTAACCGGAGGCGCCGGCGTTTTGGGTGGAAGTATTGCCCGGAGCCTGATTGCCGCCGGAGTGAAAGTGGCTATCCTCGATATACGTGCCGAACTTGTGGAACAACGTGTGAATGAGCTTACCAAAGCTGGGGGCGAAGCCATCGGACTGGTTGGGAGTGTTCTCGATATGGACGAACTGGAACGTGTGGCTGCCGAACTGGAAGCCCGCTGGGGGGGTGTCGATATCCTGATTAATGCAGCCGGCGGCAATTTGCCCGGGGCAACCCTCACCGAAGAGCAAACCATTTTCGATATGAAGATTGCCGATTTCAACCGGGTTACCGATCTGAATATGAATGGAACCGTCTATCCGAGCATTACTTTCGGAAAACTGATGGCCAAACGGGGAGCCGGAAGCATTATCAATATCTCGTCTATGGCCACCTATTCGGCCATCACACGCGTTCCCGGTTATTCGGTGGCCAAAACCGGAGTCAATATCTTTACCCAGTGGATGGCTTGCGAAATGGCGCAGAAATTCAGCGAAAAGATTCGGGTAAATGCCATAGCACCCGGCTTTTTTATCGGAGATCAGAACCGTGCTGTATTGATTAACCCCGACGGGAGCCTTACTTCGCGCAGCCAAAAAGTGATTGCCAAAACTCCAATGGGCCGCTTTGGCGACATCAACGAACTGAACGGAGCCGTGCAATTTCTTTGCTCCGATGCGGCAAGTTTTATCACCGGCGTTATTCTGCCTATCGATGGTGGTTTTAGTGCCTTCAGCGGAGTTTAATAAATGTTGAATGACGAATTAGAGGGTCTATTAGTTTGCCTGTTAATCAGTTCCAAGAATAATTCTAGATTCCTAATTCATCATTTATAATTCGTAATTCATCATTCTCTCAACCATGTTATTGAAAACCTGGCGCTGGTTTGGCGCAAAAGATAATGTTACGTTAGCCGAGATAAAACAACTGGGAGCAACCGGAATTGTTACCGCGCTGCACCATATTCCCAATGGCGAAATCTGGATTCCGGATGAGATTATAAAGGTAAAAAACCAGATTGAGTCGCATGGGCTTACCTGGGAAGTGGTGGAGAGTCTGCCGGTTTCGGAAGGAATCAAACAAGCCACTGCCGACCGCGAACGGTTGTTGAACAACTACTGCGAAAGCCTTCGAAACCTTGGGAAATGTGGCATCCGCACAGTGGTATACAACTTTATGCCGGTGCTCGACTGGGCCCGTACCGACCTGCAATACCCGCTTGGCGACGGCACCGAAACCATGTATTTCGATTTTCCCACCTTTATCGCTTTCGACCTTTTTATTCTGAAAAGAGCTAATGGTGAAAAGGATTATCCGCCGCATCTGGTAGAGATGGCCCGCGAGATTGCGGCTAAGATAACCCAGGAAGAGGCCGATAAGTTGGCCTACAATATCATCATTAAAACACAAGGCTTTATTGATGGCGCTGTCGATGGCAATGCCCCCGATCCCAAAGCACTATTCTTATCGCTGATACAGAAATACGATCATATCGATGCAACGCAACTGCGCGAAAACCTTCGCTATTTCCTCGAAAGGGTGGTGCCGGTGGCTGAAGAGGCGGGTGTAAATCTTTGCATTCATCCCGACGATCCTCCGTTTCCGCTGCTTGGTTTGCCCCGGATTGCCAAAACTATCGACGATTTTCGCTGGATTCTGGAGTGTGTTCCTTCGCCTGCCAACGGAGTCACCTTCTGCACCGGCTCACTGGGCGTAAGGGCCGACAACCTGCTTCCGGAGATGATTCGCGAACTGGGGAGCCGCATCCATTTTCTGCATCTGCGTAACCTGAAACGATCAGATAACAGCTGTTTCTACGAAGCTGGTCACTTGAGTGGCGATTTGGATATGGCCGAGATTATGAAAGCGGTGATGGAGGAACAGTTTCGCAGGAAAAAAGAGGGCCGTACCGACTGGCTTATTCCTGTTCGTCCCGACCACGGATTGAAATTGCTTTACGACTATCAGCGCGACGACAATCCGGGTTACCCGCTGCTGGGCCGTATGCGCGGCCTCGCACAACTCGAAGGGCTGGCACAGGGTGTTGCAGCCATGGTAAAATAAGTGCGCCCTCTTACCGTCAAATTCCCGTCAACCTTTCGCCCAAAAACAACGAGGGCGATAGCACATTTTTTATAAATTTGCAGCTCATACAATTGGCGTGAACATGTTAGACAAAATAAAAGAACTACAAAAAGAGATTGAGGAGGTAGTAGCCAACACCATTGAGGAGGCCGAAGAGTTGAGAATCAAATACCTGAGCAAGAAGGGTGAGATATCAAAACTGTTCGACGAATTTCGCAACGTATCGGCCGAGCAGAAAAAAGAGGTTGGTCAGGCGGTAAACACCCTGAAAAATTTCGCACTCGAGAAAATCAATCTGCTGAAGGAGGGTTTGCAGGAACAAAGCGGAAACCAGTCGGGGCTTGACCTTTCCCTCCCGGGAGAACCGATGAAATTGGGTACCCGTCACCCCATCTCGCTGGTGAAAAACGAGATTCTTGATATCTTCAAACGGCTTGGCTTTGTCGTTTCCGAAGGTCCCGAAATCGAAGATGACTGGCATGTTTTCTCGGCGTTGAACTTTCCCGAAGAACATCCGGCCCGCGATATGCAGGATACCTTTTTCATTCAGCGAAACCCCGATATCCTGTTGCGCACCCATACCTCGTCGGTTCAGGTTCACGATATGGAGACGATGCAGCCGCCCATCCGCACCATTACGCCGGGTCGTGTTTTCCGCAACGAGGCCATTTCGTACCGTGCCCATTGTATGTTCCATCAGATTGAAGGATTATATATCGACGAAAATGTTTCTTTCGCCGACCTGAAACAGACGTTGCTCTATTTCGCCAAGGAGCTTTTCGGCGAAAACAGCGAAATCCGGATGCGTCCATCCTACTTTCCTTTCACCGAACCATCGGCCGAAGTGGATGTTTCGTGTTCGATTTGCGGTGGAAAAGGTTGCAATGTTTGCAAATACACCGGATGGTTGGAAATTTTAGGTTGCGGAATGGTTGACCCCAACGTGCTCGAAGCCTCAGGAATAGACAGCCAAAAATATACCGGGTTTGCTTTCGGGATGGGAATCGAACGAATTGCGATGCTGAAATTTGGCATCAATGACCTTCGTCTCTACTTTGAGAACGATGTGCGTTTCCTGCAGCAATTTCAGTCGGCCCACTGAAGGATAAATATCCAAACAGATACAAAGCTGTTGCAGGAATGCAGCAGCTTTTTTTATTGACCAACAATTTCGTGCAAAGCCGAAACCCACAGGTCGCTGTCGTTCAGACTTTCGACCATTACTAACTCCTTGCCGCCAGCCTGAATAAACAGTTGTTGGTATTCTTCTCCAATCTCGATAATGGTTTCGAGACAATCGGTTACAAACGACGGCGCAGCCACCACCACCCGCTTCACTCCTTTGTCGGCCAAATCTTTTAACGTCTCGTCGGTAAAGGGAGTGAGCCAGTTCTTCGAAAAGCGCGACTGAAACGAAGTGGTATAACTATCGGCCGAAAGGCCGAGTTCGGCAGCCAGCAACCGCGAGGTTTCGTAGCAGGTGGCTTTATAGCAATTCGCACCATGTTCGGGAATGGCAAATTGACAACTGCATTGGGCGCAATCGACCTGAGGATGAATTTTTTGAATATGGCTCACTGGCAGACCGTGATATGAAAAGAGGAGATAATCACCCTGCTGATATCCCGCATAACGGATTCGACTGGCAAAAGCGTGAATAAAACCACGATGCGAATAAAACTGATTGATAATTTTGATGTCGGGTTGAAAAGCCAGTTTCTTCAACTGGAAACGGACCTCCTGAAGCGCGGTTTCGGTAGTCGACAGTGCATATTGCGGGAAAAGGGGCAGAATCACCAACTTCTTATAACCAGCCTGCTTTATCTGCCGAAGAACCGTCCCGACTGAAGGATTGCCATAGCGCATCGCCACAAACCAATCGTGCTGATTGTTGCTTCCCATCTGCAACTTATGTTGCAAACGGTTGGACAAATAGAGCAGTGGCGAGCCCCCTTCGTTCCATAATTTTCGGTACAGCTTTGTCGATTTGGGTGCCCGAAACGGCACAATAATCAGGTTAACCAGCAGTTTACGCGCCAGCCATGGCAGGTCAATCACGTAGGGATCGTTCAAAAATTGCGACAGGTATCTTCTCACCGAAGCGACATCGGCGCTGTCGGGTGTACCCACGTTGAGCAATAAAACAGCCGTTCCTGAGCGGTTTTTTGCGGAAGAATAGTCCATGTTCAAATTTCGCAAATTAAATCAACGAATCGGCAATCTTTCTACCTTGTTTTACACGATCGGCCATGCCAATGCCATCGCGGATATTTCCAGCCAGAATCAGCCCGGGGAAATCGCGTTCTATTCTTTCGATGGCTGCCAGCCGGCGAAGCGAGTCGGCCCCATATTGCGGGATGGCAAACGGATAGCGAAAGATTTTGACCAAATCGGGCGCATTGGTACACTGCAATGTATTCCTGATCTCGTGTATGGCAATTGCTTTCAGCGTTTCGTCATCTTTGGCATACACTTCGGGATTGCGCATCCCGCCAATAAATACCGAAAGTAGTGCACCGCCTTCGGGTGCCCGCCCCTGAAATATGGCCGACGGGAAAAGAATCCCAAGAATATTCCGCTTCTCCAGCGACGGTACCAACCCACCAAAAGCATCCAGTTTGATTCCATTCCAGCGGTTAAATCCAACCGCCACCTGCGCCACGCGGGCATATTCAAGCGATGCAATGGCCTCCATCTCCTCCTCGCGGATAAAAGGGAGCAGGAATGGTAATGAAAATCCTCCGGAAGTGGTTACAACATGGTTGCACCTGATGGTAATCTTCTCGCCCGAAGCATGATGTATCACCACGCGGAACCCTTTTCTCTCGGGCGTAACTGAACTTTGAAGACAGTTAAGCAAAATCTGTTCCTGAGGAATTGAATGGGAAAGGGCTTCAATTAACCTGTCGATTCCACCTTCGACCGAGAAAACCTCACGCGTGGCCCGTTGCTCGATTTCGCTTTTGGGCTCTTTCCGTTTTTTGATGGCCCCTCTGATAAAACTACCGTAGTTTTGTTCGAGGTTATACAACTTTGGCATGGCATAGCGGGTAACCAGCTTTTCGGGATCGCCGGCATAAATACCGGCAATAAACGGGTCGACAGCGTAATGCAAATAGCTGGTCCCCATCCGTCTTTTCACTAATCCGGCCACGCTTTCCATCGGGTCGGAACCCGGTTTGCGGAAGGGTTCGGCCAATATCCTGAATTTGTCTTTCCACGAAAACAATGGTGTTGCAATTGCCGAAAGTGGTCCCGATGGCAATGCCCGCCACCGCCCGTTTTTCAGTATCCATCGTTTTTTGGCCTCAGGGTTGGCTATCTGCGCCCGGCATTTCCCCTTCATATCGTCGAAAAGCGAGACCAGTTCGGGCGAAGACAGGACCCCGGTATTTGGGCCGGCTTCGAAAAGAAAACCGCCCTCGTTGAGGGTTTGAATGGCACCGCCACACCGTTTCTCTTTATCCATCAGCATCACATCTTTGCCTGCTCGGGAAAGATAATAGGCCGTAGTAAGTCCGGTTAACCCGGCACCAATCACCACAATATCTTTGTTGATAATATTCTCCATTTTACACTGCATTCGAATGTTTTTGTTCCGATGGTACAAACGTAGGGTCGAGTGCTGCGGCGATATTGCGCATAAAAAGTGCCCCCTGTTCGGTTACGCGAATGGTTTCGCCGGTATAGTGAATCAACCCATCAGCTTCAAAATCGATAAAAACCTGATTGTCGCGAATATACTTTTTCCTTAACTCCCCGGCATCGATATTGACCAATGTCGAGATGGTATTCCAGTCAATCACCCGGTTGCACATCAGTTCATTGATAATCTCTCGGGTGGTCTGCTGTTCGGACGAAAGTATCATTCCCTTTTCCACCGGGAGTACATCTTTCCCGATGGTTTGCATATAATCGGCCAATCCTTTGACATTTTGAGCGTAACCACCTGCAAACTGACTGATGGATGATACCCCAAAAGCATAGACCTGTCCGGTGGTGCGGCGGCTGCAATATCCCTGAAAGTTGCGGTGCAGCAAATGGCTTTGGTAGGCCTGGTTCAGTTCGTCGCCTGGCAGCACAAAGTGGTCGAAGCCCAAATGGCAATATCCCTCGGACTGTAAAATCCGGTAGGCCTCCAGAAACATAGCCATTTTCTCGTCGGCAGCCGGAAGGCCGTACCGTTCGAGAATGGACTGATGCTTTTTCATCCACGGCACATGTGCATACGAAAAGGTGACCAACCTGTCGGGGCGTAAAGCTGCGGCTTGACAAATGGTGTGGGCAAACGAAGCGGCTGTCTGTCCGGGCAAGCCGTAAATGAAATCGAGATTGACCGAGATTGCTCCGTTGCCATCTTTGAGCAGGGCAATCAAATCGCCGACCGGCAAGGCCGACGGTTCACGATTGACCAACTTCAATACCCGGTTGTCGAAATCCTGGATACCTAAACTAAAACGGTTAAAGCCTGCCTTTTTTAAGGCACGGACAGCTTCCTCGCCGAGCCAGGCCGGGTTACATTCAATGGCTATTTCGGGATCTTCGATAAACTGAAATTCACTTTTGATAATGGCAACAATCTCGGCCAAATATTCGGGTTCGATGGCGTTGGGGGTTCCGCCGCCAAAATGGATTTGGGAAACCAACCTCGAATGGTCGATAAGTGGCAGCACCATCGCCATTTCGCGTTTCAGCGCATCGATATAGGGTTTCACCTGACTTCCTTTGCCGAGCGACAACGCATTGCACCCGCAGTAATGGCAAATTTTGGTGCAAAACGGAATATGGATATAGAAAGCAATATGTTGCGGGTAAGCCTTGTTCGAAGCAACAATCATTTCGCGAAAGCCTGCTTCGTTCATCGGCCCGAAATAATTGGCCGGAGGATAGCTAGTATATCGCGGGACCGCAACATTATATTTGTCGAGTAGTGTTTTGGCAATCTCCATATCTGAATCAGTTTAACGGTTGACTATCGACTGGCTGAGGCATTGAATCTTTCTTACCGTAAGCGATAAGGACAAAAATTGCAGCTGTTAGCCCGAAGAATATCTCCGTGGCAAAAAGCCCCGAATAGCCAAATGCATCGGCAATTTTACCACTTACAATGGCCATTATCAATCCGCTTAAATGGGTGATTACTATCTGGATGGTAAAATCGGTGCCTTCGCTGCCACTTCTAACCCGGTCCATCGATGTGGTATAAATCACCACAGTCGATAAGCCATAGGCGCCCCAAAGCCAGCAAATGCCTACATAAAGCATGGCTTTGGTGGGCGTACCCAGCGAAATCAGCCAGAAATATAGAGAAGCCATCACCGATAAGGACAGAAAGAGAAAGATGGCCCTGCGGCGACCAATGGTACGCAACAAAAATCCGGCCCCAAGCGCTGCCGAAGCGGCTACCGAAGTCCCCACAATGCCCGACATAAAACCAATCTCTTTTACCGAATAGCCCAAATCGACCATCCAGGGTTTCAGCATCGCCAAAATGCCAATGATCCCGGAATAGTAAAACAACAATACCAGCACCTGTTTAACCATTCCCTTGGCACGGAAGAAACTAAAGATATCGGTAAAAGAAACCTTTCGGCGTATCTCGGGGTAAGGGTTCACCGGTTGTTTGTATAAGCCAACAGGCAACAACGCCAGCAGCACAAAAGCAGCCAGCAGCCAAAGCAAAACCTGCCACCCGAAATAGTGATAGGCAATCAGCAAAACGCCGGTGCCCAACAGCGACCCAATAAAACTTCCGGCCGATTGCAATCCGTTTCCCGGACCGCGCTCGCCAACCGAAAGGATCCTGATGGCAAAATTATCGGTCGCAATATCTTGTGTCGCCGATGCGCAAAATGCCACCACCATCAAGGCTACAATCAACTTAAAATCGACTTGAAGGCTGAAATAACTGATGCTGACAATTACCAGCGCATAGAATATTTCCGAAAGGAAAATCCACCGTTTCAACTGGCGCGAAGTGGCTGCGTTGCGATCGACCAGTGGCGCCCAAAGGAATTTGAGTATCCACGGCAACTTGACCAACTGCATCAGCCCGATAGCTTCGAGCGAGTAATGTTCCTGCCGCATAATCACCGGGACAACGGTCGAGAAGAAACTCATCGGCACCGACTGCGCAATGTAAAGGCTGAACAATACCGGAAATTTATGCCACTTTTTTTCGTTCATGGTTAAAAGTCGATTGAAATATTTACACCCAAACGGGCGGGTTTGCCCGGCTGAACATATTTGCGCCCCAACGCTTCGAAATAAAACGATTCGTAATCGATATCAAACACATTGCGCCCCCAGAATTCGACCCGAACATCTCCCTTTTTCAACGAAAGTTTCAGGTCGGTGGTTCCATAAGCCGGCTGCGCATGCGAGTTGGCTTCGTTCCAGTATACGATACCGGTTTCGCGATAGAGGGCGTTGACCTTGATTTCATCCAGCAGTTTCGAGTTTCGGATGGCGATACTTTTGTTCAACTGAAGGGCCAGCGTGTGGCGGGGAACATACGGGATATAGTTCCCGCTGTAATCGGTGGTGGCGTTCAGCACATTTTTGATAAAGGTGGCCTCGGTATAGCCATACGAAACAGTTCCTTCGAAACCATGCCAACTGGCCGACTTAAGCGACAATTCGATTCCTTTGCTTTCCGACAAACCGGCGTTCTTCAGCATTGAGCCGCGTCCGCTGGGCACTGTTTGATAGATCTGCTGATCTTTCCAGTCGATATAAAAAAGGGCAACGTCGGCGTAAAGCATACGGTTCAGGAACGATGTTTTCACCCCAATCTCGTAGTTCCAGCTCTTTTCAGGCTTGAAGGTTAAATCTTCGGGGCGCTCAAAAGTCGAGTTGAACCCCCCGGTTTTGTATCCTTTGGCCACCACCGCGTAGAAATTGCTCTGCCCGGCTACATAGTTCAGCGCAATCTTGGGCAGTACCTCGGTATAGCTGAGCGACGGATAGAGCGTGTCGGTTACGGTCGTGGTGGCAGCCCCGCCTTTGCGCAGCCGATAGTGGTAATCGAGGCTGCTCTTTTCGTAATCGACCCGGATGCCCGCCGTGAGCGATAAATTGCGTATCAGAAAGTGGTTCAACGTCGACTGATGGAAAAGGGCTATTCCGCCCACGCGGTTGTTGTAGCTTTTTAGCGACAAGGTTTTGCGGGCATAATCGTCAACATCGACATCCTTGTCGAGAAACTGCATCAACCCATAGAGGCCCGTCAGCCACTGATAACGGCCATCGCCTTTCGAGCGGGCCACTGCCTCGTGCGATACCATTTGCTGAAACTGTTTCTGTGCCACGAAGTAGAGCGAGTCGGAGGTGAAATCCTGATCGATTTGCTGATTGTCGTCGAGCAACTGGTACGAAGTGGTTAAACGAAGCTCCCATCGCGATTTCGACAACTTGACCAGCAGCGCATCCGACAGCAGGCTACGCCCGTACGAACTGTATTGATTGTAATCGATCGGATTGGGGCGATTGGTCGCACTGTTTAACACGGCATAAGGATAGCCGCCTTGTGCGCTATTTTCGTAACTGAGGATATTTTCGATGGTCCAATGGGTTGCCGGTTGCCATATCACCTTGTTCCGAAAGCCGTACGAATCGAGTTCGTCCACTTTGTCGCCGGTAAACCGGTTCGAATAGAAACCATTGTTGTGCTGATAATTTCCGGTCAGCGACCAGGCCAGTTTATCTGATGCTTTCGCGTAGTGGCCGCCGTTCAGGTTATAAGTGCCATAACTTCCGGCCGAAAGATTGATTTTGGTCCCCTGGTAATTGGCCGGCGAAAGGGTAAGGATATTGACAATTCCCGCCATTGTGTTTCGTCCGTAAAGGGTACCTTGCGGGCCGCGCAACACTTCTATCCCACTGATGTCGAAGAAATCGAAGTTGAACGAAGCTTTCTCGAAATAGGGAACATGGTCGACATAAAGGCCAACCGACGGGGCATCGATTCGCGAACCAATCCCGCGGATATAAACCGGAGCGGTAAGCTTCGAACCATAATCGGGCATATAGAAATTGGGAACCGATGAGGTGACATCGACCAGCGACCGAATCTCGTTTTGCCGGATACCTTCAGCCGGCAACAGCGTTACCGAAGCGGGCAAATCGCGCAGCCTCGACTGGTTCTTCGAGGCATTTATCACCACTTCTCCAATATCGATACGGGGAACCGTTGTGGTGTCGGTCGAATAATAGCGGTCCTGGGCAATTGTTGTTGCCGGAACAATAACAAGCAGCACCAAAAGGCACCTGAAGATTGGGTTCATCTTGCTAATTTTAAAATAAACGATTGCAGAATGTCGATTAGCGGGCAATAGGTGTTATCGCCATCGTTATTCATGCTGATAATTAATAATGGAAAATCAGGCTGCTCCGGGCGGAGGCCTCGAAAAAAGCGATGAACCAATAAAAAGAGAATTGAAAATTTGCTCCGGCGGCAGATAATGTACCCTTTCCGATAGTACTACCGGCTGATACCGGTAACTCCGTTCGGTGGGAACTTCGGTTTTGCCAAAGTCGGCAAAACGGTAAGCGGAGGCTTTTTCGATGGTGTGGTTTTGGGCCGTAACCGAGATCCGAATCTCGCTGACCGCTGTTACTTTCGGCTCATGCTCCGGCCGGGCAAACGAAAAAATAGCCCAATAGGCCACGTAAACCACGGTCAGCAACAAATAGGGCAAATGTGTAGTCAGTATTCCAGAGTAATACATAGCCGGAGCGTTTCGAACTACAAAGAAAGCAAATTATTTGATGTTTTGGACAAGGCAGAAAGTCGGTCGCTACGGCACAAATGATAAATGGGATGATTATATTTGAAGCACACATTACAATATTGATAAACCCGATTACAACCAACAATGACAACAAATCATTTCGACAGGCGTAGTTTCCTCAAAACAACTGCATTGGCATCGCTTTGCGCCGGGCTTACCGGGCCAATCGCTTTCGCTTCGACCCATCAAACGGTGGCGAACCCGTTACCCCGCTGGAGGGGCTTCAATTTGCTCGACTACTTTGGTGCCAATCCGCCAAGGGGCAACAGCAAAGATTTGACCAAAGAAGACGATTTCCGCTGGATGGCCGACTGGGGTTTCGACTTTGTGCGCATACCAATGGCCTATCCCCGCTATATCCGCTTCGACCGCACCAAAGATGTTACCCCCCGCGAGGTGTTAAACTTCGACGAAAAGGTTATCGACGAAATCGAAAAACTGGTACAGCTGGCCAATAAATACCAGCTGCATGTCAGCCTGAACCTTCACCGTGCTCCGGGTTATTGTGTCAATGCCGGATTTAACGAGCCTTACAACCTGTGGAAAGACGAAGAGGCGCAACAGGCTTTTTACGCCCATTGGGAAATGTGGGCCAAACGGTTTAAAAATTATTCGAAAGCACAAATTAGTTTCGACCTGGTCAACGAACCCAGTATGCGCGAAGATATGAACGACCAGTTTGGGGCACGCACCTCGGTTCCCGGGGCCGTTTACCGCAAGGTAGCCCAAACGGCTGCCGAAACCATCCGCAAATATAACCCCGACCGATTGGTGGTAGCCGACGGGAACGATGTAGGGGCATCGGTGATTCCCGAAATTGCCGATTTGAATATTGCCCAAAGTTGCCGCGGATATTTCCCACACTATATTTCGCACAACCGCGCACCCTGGGTATATCAAAATCCCGACACAGCCCCTAAAGCCGCATGGCCCGGTGTGTTCGACGGGAAAGAATATAACCGTGCGTCGCTCGAAGCATTTTATCAGCCCTGGATCGATCTGGTGAAACAAGGGGTAGGGGTCCATTGCGGCGAATGTGGTTGCTGGCGCGAAACCCCGCACGATGTTTTTCTGGCATGGTTTGGCGATGTGCTCGATATCCTTACCCGAAATGGAATAGGCTATGCACTGTGGAACTTCCGCGGCGATTTTGGCGTGCTCGATTCGGGCCGTAAAGATGTAGCCTACGAAGATTGGCACGGCCACAAACTCGACCGCAAAATGCTGCAA
>CAYOJD010000069.1:0-17986 GCA_964404205.1 uncultured Prolixibacteraceae bacterium | reverse complement strand
GGAATTATTTCTGTCTGCGCTTTTTTGTTTGATGTGGCCGGTCGTTTACAAAAACAGTTTTGCCACCTGATATTTTAGCTTTAAAGAGCCCAGCTGTTTATCGACTTTGGAAAAGTATTTCCCGGCAGTCGATTCACCAAGCAGGGACGTTACCGCGCTTTTCCAGGCAGTTTTTTTGCCTGTAAGGGCCGACAGTTTGCTCTCGTTACTGCCCGAACCACCCAGTATGCCAACAATATCGTCGACATAGCTTTTGTTCTTCCCGGTAAGGCTCAATAGTTTGTCGGCCGGGATACCCAAATCCTTTCCTGCATCGAGGGAACTAAGGAAATCTTTTGCAAACCCGGCTTTGTCGGTCGGCAAGGTAAGACTGGCGGTATCGCCAATTTTAGGTACTTTCAGGGTTTGTGCCTGAACATTGGCTGCGATAAACAGTAGCGCGAGTAAATTTATCAATACAATTGTTTTCTTCATGGGTTTCAAATTTTAATTATTTACAGATAGCGCTTGAGACCCGTTTTTGTTTATCCAATGCATTCAGGCAATATCTTCGAAAATATAAAATACTCATTTGTTCGTTGGCGTATAAAAAAAGCATCTGTAACCAGTTGGTCACAGATGCTTTTTTATGCTTGTTGTTTTGGGAGATTGTCCCTGTTTTGTGGTTACCAGTTCAGCAGACCAATCCCGATAGAGAAGGGGGTCATCACCGGGCCACGGCCCTCTTTAAACATATCGGTCAGATAGTAGGTGGCGTAGAGGTTTATCCCTTTGTAACCTACCCGGGCAGTAGCGCCGTAACGGAACGGGGCAATGTTGAAGTCGTCGCGATCTTTTTCTTTATAGCCGGTATATTTCACCTTGGTGTGCGAACCCAGTTTTAATCCGCCAATCAAACCTGCAGAGAAGAAGATTTTTTTGTCGCTGTCGTTCACCGGGATTTGAAATTCGAACAGGATGGGCACCGTCAGATAAGTGGTGCTTAGCTTGGTTTTGGCATCGACCCCGGCAGGAAGGGCTACCGGAAGGATATATCCATTGTTGTTTTCGATGGTATATTGGTTCGAAAAACGATAGTCATTCATATTCAGTCCCAGACCGGTTACCATCCCGATATTTCTTTTTTCTTTTTGGAACCCGATACTGTACCGCAGAAAATTGATATTAACTTCCAACGATTTGCCATGGTTCAAATCCATAAAATTGGGTGTGGCATATCCGTCGTAGCTGACATCGGCAAAAGAGTTGATGCCCATTTCGAGTACCGGCCAGTGGCCTTTGAACTTTGGTTTCTTGCCAGTCCATGTTTCAAACTCGTTGTCGTCGAGTCGGTCGAAATCGACTGAGGCCCCATTGCCCCGTTCGGTAATAACGACCGCCTTGCGACCGACGCGGATTTTAACCGTATCTCTGAATTCATCGCTGATATCGATGGTACTGTTTCCAATTTTTACATCGGTGCGGTCGTTGCCTTCGACAACCGTTACCATGTTTTTCCCCAACACGCTTACCTTGACCGTATCCTGTGCAAAAGTACCACTGACGGTAAAAAAGCTTATACATAAAAGCAGGCTGATTCTCTTTTTCATATCATTACGTTTTTAAAAGTTTTTCTTTGACGGTAGGACGGACAACCGGTTCAAAAGTTACAGCTACCGGTTTACGGGGATAGAAAATGCCAGTAATTTCGAACTGAAGCTCACCGATTTCACTTCGCCTTCGTTGCTTTGTTTGGCCGTTAGGCGGGGGCCTGAAATTTTTGCCAGCAATTGGAGTCCCGACAAGGCCAGATGGTCGGTCGAGAGCAGTTCGTTGTCGCTGCTTTTGCGAATGGCATCAAGCTGTGGTTCCAGTAGTTCGGTAACCGGAACACTTTTTTCGGCCAATAGCTGTGATGGTGTTTCAGCCATATCTGTCTGACGAAGTTCGTCCACCAGTTGGAAGACGACCGTTTTGGATGGGAGTGAGGCCAGCTCCATCTCTGTTTCACGAGGGTTTTCTTCCATCATTGCTGATTGTTTATGGTCAGCAATATCGGGTTCACTCTGCAGTCGATGTTTCGGCAGGGTAACCTGGGTTAATGGGGCTGGTTGTATGTCGGCTCTCTCTTTGGCCGAAGGGGCTGTTGGTTCGACGGCGACCACCTCAGCCATTTCGGCTGTCGGGGGTTGCGGAAACTCAACAGGAACAACCGGCCTTGGATCCGGGTGGTAAAGCAGAATGGCCATTGCAACGACAGCGGCTACCGAAGCCACTTTGGCCCATAACGGCACAATGGCTGTACGTTTTTTCAGACTGTCCTTCCACTGAAAACGAATATTGGGGTCGGAAATCAGCTTTGTGCCTGCAAAGAGTTGAACCTCAATTTTTTTTGCAGGATGCATGGCAATCCACTTTTCGAAAGTCACTTTCTCATCGGGCGAAAGATCGCCTTCAGCCAGTGCAATGGCTGTGGTATCGAAAATATTTTTATCGTCGAAAGCACTTTTTTGAAGAGGCCCTTTGTCGATTGTTATCGTGAGGTCGGGGTGGAAAGTGGGTATTTCGCCATCGAGCTGGGCGGCCAGATCGGAGTTCAGCGACAGAAAAGAGAGCAATTCCTCCTTGTCGCCGGGGGCGAGGTTTCCTTCGAGATAGTCGAGGAACCAGGTTTCGTAATTTTCTCTTGTTATTTTCATGGCTAAATTACCGAATCAATTTGTCCGATATAGGCTTTCAAAAACAGACGGGCCCGATAGATGTACACTTTCACCTGCGACTCGGTCAGACCGGTAATCTCACCGATTTCCTGATACGAGTAGCCTTCGTAGTCGCGCAGCAGCACCACCGAACGCTGGATTTCCGGAAGTTTCTCCACTGCTTCGTTCAGGATCTCCTTTAAATCGGAATATCCCTGTTCGATAGTTGGTTCCGGCAGCCTGCCCCTTTCTGTGATGGTTTCACGCTTGCCTTTTCTGAGCCTGTCGATAAGGGTGTGATGGGCGGTGGTGAAAAGGTATGATTTGCATTTTGCCCCATCGACCTCTTTTCGCCTGACCCAAAGCTTTTCAAAGCTCTCCTGAACAATATCGCGTGACCCTTCTTTGTCGGAAAGGCTCTGCAGGACAAAGCGGTAAAGCCCGTCGGCATACAGTTCAACAGCTTGGTTATACTCAGCAATGGTCATATTTTTTGGCTCGGAAATTTCGAATAGGACGGATAACTTTTGCTAAAGTTACAGCAAAGCATCTCTTTTCAGGAATAAAAACAGAAGCGTTGGCAAAGTAATTTTGCCAACGCTTCTGCCATTAGGTATAAATCTTATTTCGAGTCGACCAGCAACTGGCTGTTCGATAAGCTTTTGATGGCCTCTTGCAGGGTGTTGTCGATGGTGCTGATAATGGAATAAAAGCCCTCTTCGCCCATGATATTTCGGGCGATATACGACATCATTTGGGTTTCGAGAATCTTTCCCGATTGTTTCAGCCCGTTTTCGTCGCGGGGAATGCCTTTCGCGGCAGCATAGGCGATAAATTCGCTGAAACAGTTTTTGGCTTTCAGATATTGGATAAACTGTGCCCCTGTTTTCAGCGAGGCCAATTCGTTACGATGTTTGTCGGCATAGTCGAGGGCAAACTGGTTAACTGTTCCTCCCGCAGTGATTTTGGTGTAGTAACTTGAGATTCCGGCAGTGTCGGCAGAAACAAAAATATCGGGCATGATGCCACCTCCACCATAAACAACACGGTTTTTGCGGGTATAATACTTCAGCGTGTCGGAATAGTGAATGCTGTCGCGCTGTTCGAATTCGCCATGGGCCATGCGGCGCGATATATCTTCGTAATAATCGTCGTTGCCTTTATCGTAAGGTTTCTGAATGCAGCGTCCGGCCGGAGTGTAGTAGCGGGCTACGGTCAGGCGCATGGCCGAACCGTCGTAAAAAGGAATCTGCTCCTGAACCAGCCCTTTGCCAAAAGTACGGCGGCCAATAATGGTTCCGCGGTCGTTGTCCTGAATGGCCCCGGCAAAGATTTCGCTGGCGGAGGCAGAAAAGTCGTCGACCAGTACAATTACTTTTTTTCCGAAGTATTTTCCTTGCAAGGAGGTGCGGTATTCACGTTTGGGCTGTGTCCGTCCCTGCGTATAAACCACCATTTCGTCTTTGTCCAAAAATTCGCTCACCATTTTGATAACGGCACCCAGGTATCCGCCCGGATTGCTGCGAAGGTCTATTATCACCTGCCCGGCACCCGACTGTGAAAGTTTGTCCATTGCTTCGATAAACTCTTCGTAAGTTTTTTCGGCAAAACGGCCCACTTTGACAAACCCTGTTTTTGAGTCAATCATATACGAAACATCGACACTGTAAATTGGGATTTCGCCGCGCGTAATTTCGAAAGGCAACAATTCGGGAAAGCCTTTTCGGGCAATGCTGACATTGACTTTTGTCCCTTTGGGGCCGCGTAGTTTGCCCATCACCGCATCGTTTTTGATGCCTACACCGGCTATCAGCGTATCGTTGACCATTACGATGCGGTCGCCGGCAAGGATGCCCAGCTTTTGAGACGGGCCGCCTGAGATAACATCGACCACCATCACGGTATCGTTCTGGATGGAGAACTGTACGCCGATTCCGCCAAAATTGCCCTCCATCTCTTCGTTCACTTCCTGCATGTCGCTGGCCGGAATGTAAACCGTATGTGGGTCGAGCTGTGTGAGCACTTCGGGAATCGCATCTTCAATCAACTGTTTCGAATCGACTGTATCGACATAATTGTTTTCTATTAGGCTCATAATCAGGCTTAGTTTGTTGCCGTTGTTCATCAGTATCGGGAGCGATGCTGACTTACGGCTTTGCAATTTGCTGCCGAACCAAATGCCGATGATCAGTGCCAATGCCAGAAAAACAGGCATCCAGATAATTATTCTATTTCTTTTTTCCATGATCGAGAGTTGTAACGTGAAATTAAATGGCCCATTGTTAAAGCTGGACCTGAACCACATCAATACCTGCACGGCTGAGCAGTTCAATCCCGTCGTTCAGATGGTAGGGTTCCGAAAAAACCACCCGTGCAATACCGGCCTGAACAATTAGTTTCGAGCATTCGAGGCAGGGCGATGAGGTGACATAAAGTGTTGCCCCGTCGCTGCTGTTGTTCGATTTGGCAACTTTTGTAATGGCATTGGCTTCGGCATGAAGCACATAGGGTTTTGTCTTGAAGTTTTCGTCTTCACAATCGTTTTCAAATCCCGAGGGTGTACCATTGTACCCATCGGAAATGATCATCTTGTTTTTGACCAGCAAAGCACCTACCTGACGCCGTTTGCAGTAGGAGTTTTCGGCCCAAACCAAAGCCATGCGCAAATAGCGCTCGTCGAGTTTTCGTTGTTTTTCCTGATTCGAATGGTTCATTTGCTCAATTTAGAAAAGCCAAAATTAAAAGAATTGACTATATGTCGCATCTAAAGGCCAAAAGATTACATCCTGTCATCGCGAAATGTTATTGAATGGTTATTTTGGTTTGCTTTTTTACGGAAGAGGCCGTCAATCGGTTTTGAAATTCGGTATCTTCGCCAAAACTAAAATCGTTAGTCAGCATGTTTTCAGGAATTGTAGAAGGAATGGGCACTGTGGTGGCCATCGAAAAAGATCAGGAGAATGTCCATTTGACCATCAATTGTCCTTTCACCAGTGAGTTAAAGGTCGATCAGAGTGTTTCGCACAATGGTGTTTGCCTGACGGTCGTCCGCAAAGATGATCAAAACTACACGGTGACAGCCATCAAGGAGACGCTGTTGAAAACCAATCTGGGTTTGCTGAAGGCGGGCGACAAGGTAAACCTCGAAAGAAGCATGATGCTGAACGGGCGGCTCGATGGCCATATTGTTCAGGGCCACGTTGACCAGACTGCTGTTTGCGAAAAGGTGGAAGAGGCCGATGGAAGTTGGTATTTTACTTTTCGATATGATTTCAACCGCGAAAAGGCACTCGAAGGATACATGACGGTAGAAAAGGGTTCGGTTACCGTAAACGGCACCAGCCTCACCGTGGTCAATTCGAAAGCCGATTCTTTTCAGGTGGCCATTATTCCTTACACTTTCGAGTACACCAATTTTCACACCTTTAAGCCCGGCACAGTGGTAAACCTCGAATTCGACATTATTGGCAAATATCTGAGCCGGTTAGCCAGTTTCAAATAATTTATCCCGATTCTTTCCCGATGAAAAATATTGTTATTCTCTCTGTTCTCTCGATTGTAGCCCTGTCGGCTGATGGCAAGTCCAGGCCCAAAGAGGTATCGTTTGCCGCCAAAGCGGCCCAGATTCACGAATCGGTATTTACAATCGATACCCATTGCGATACGCCCCTGGGCTTGTCGCGCGAAGGGTTTAATCTTTCGCTGCACCACGATGCGAAAGAGAGTGGGACCAAGGTCGATTTGCCCCGGATGAAAGAGGGTGGCCTGGATGCCCAGTTCTTTGCCGTTTTTATCGGCCAGGGAGCACGAACCGACGAGGGACATGCCAAAGCCAAAGAGACATCGCTCCGCATTTTCGACGACATTTACAAAAGTGTTTTGGCTGCGCCGGAACTGGCCGAGGTGGCGACTACGCCCGAAGATGGCTATCGTTTGGAGAAAGAGGGGAAACGTGCTATCTATATTGGCGTGGAGAATGGTTATCCCATCGGACATGATCTCACAATGGTAAAGAAGTTTTACGACCTGGGCGCACGTTATATTACCTTGTGCCACACAGCCAATAACGATATTTGCGATTCGTCGAACGACAAGAAAGGAGCCGAATACCACGGGTTGTCGCCTTTTGGTGCCGAAGTGGTGAAAGAGATGAACCGCCTGGGAATGATGGTCGATGTGTCGCATATTTCCGACGAATCGTTTTTCGATGTGCTCGAAATTACCAATGCACCGGTAATTGCCAGCCACTCCTGCTCGCGTGCCATTTGCGACAATCCGCGTAACCTGACCGACGAACAGTTGAAGGCGTTGGCCAAAAACGGTGGGGTCGTTCAAATGTGTATTCTCTCTGATTATGTGAAAAAGCCCGATCCCAATCCCAAACGCGACTCGGCAATGGCGGTTGTTCGGGCCCGATTCAACAACTTCGAAGGACTGACACCGGAGCAGGAGAAAGAGGCTTATAAAGCGTACCGGTCTGTTTCAAAGCAATTCCCAAATAAATTGGCCACCGTAAAAGATGCAGTCGACCATATCGATCATATGGTGAAATTGATAGGAATCGATTATGTTGGCATTGGTACCGATTTTGACGGCGGCGGTGCCTTGGCCGATTGTTTCGATGTGAGCCAAATGGGCAATATCACCCTCGAACTGGTCCGTCGTGGCTATTCCGAAGAGGATATTCGCAAAATATGGGGTGGAAACTTTATGCGTGTTTTTCGCGAAGCCGGTCAAAAAGCAATTTGGAACTAAGTTGGCTATCGCTCTTTGGTTTCGTGAAAGTCGCTGAAAAGCATTCCGATTGCAAAAACAAAAATTGACAGGCCAATAATTACTTCCATCGAAACAAAGATTTTAGCGTACCAAAGGGCGGGCGAGATGTCGCCAAAGCCTACTGTCGCCATACAGATAATTGAAAAGTAGAGGCAGTCGATATAAACTTCGGGAATATTGGCTTTCAGATAGTTGTTTTGATGTCCGTGTATCGATGATACCGCTATCACCTGCTGGATATCGGCTGAGTTTATGTCCTGAAAGTTATTGAGGCCCAGGAAAAACCAATGGTTGGTGCTGTCGTTTTGTGATTCGACAAATTGGCGTGACGGATAGTCGTATGATGACCATAATTTTCGTTCGATTCCTCTAAAAGCTCTTCTGTCAGCTACTTTTATCATCTCATAATCAGGGTTTATCTCTTTTATCGTTTTGTACTGGGCATTGTAAATCCTGTCTTTCCGGTAGGCATCAATCCTGTCGCTTAACACCGCTAACTGAAAATAGAGTGCCGAAAAAATAAAAAGGATACCGGCATAATTATGAATAATATCTATCAGGAGCCTGATTTTTGACTTGTTGGAGAAGCTTCTGATGGTGAAAACAATACTTAGCGTAATGGGCACAAGAAAGGACAACAGAAAAAACAGGACAAGCATCAATTCGTACCAGAACCCGATATCTTTGCTGATTTTCAGTATTTTGTAAAAAGAGAAAGCGCCAATATTACAAATAATCACCCCGATGTATATCAGTTTGTATTGGTTTAAATAATTCAGGATTTTCTTCAAAAATATACTCATATCGTCTTATATTAGCCTGTTAATGATGAAAATTTAAAGACAGGAGGTCATTAAACGTGTAGAGATAAAGTTATTTTATCGGTATTCTTTTTATGGATTCATTTGTTTTCGAATTTTACATTGAAAATAACTACTTCAGGGCGATTTCCGGTACGAACAGGAGGTCCCCAGGTTCCATAGCCCGAAGAAACGTAGAATGTGGTCCCGGCTTTTTCCTTTAAACCCCAGCTAAGTTCGAACATGGCTTTGGTCACATAATTGAATGGCCAGAGTTGTCCGTTGTGGGTATGGCCGGACAGATGCAGGTCGACATGTTGGCCGGTTACCTCGTCGAGCCGGAATGGCTGGTGGTTCATCACAATAATGGGCTTTGTGGAATCGGTGGTGGCCAATAGTTGTTCGAGCGGTTTAGGGGTGCCTGAACGGTCGTCGCGCCCTACCAGTTGAATCCCATTGGGTAAAGTAACCACTTCGTCCTGCAGAATACGGATATTGATACTTTTCAAGTAGGGAATTGTTTTGTTGAATCCGCCAATATATTCGTGGTTTCCGGGAATGGCCCAGACACCAAGCGGTGCGTCAATTCCCTGAATGTGCCGTCCAAGGTTCTTGCGTAAAACCGGTGCAATCTCCCCGTCGACGAGGTCGCCGCAGAGCAGTACTAAATCGGGCTTTTGTTCGCGTACAATCTTAAGTAGTTTCTCTTCGCGCCGCTCTCCAATCAGCGCACCGAGATGAATGTCACTCGCCATCAGTATTTTTATGGGTTTACCGTCGCTGCCCGATTTTCGAATGGTAAGTGGTATCTGTTTAATATTGATGGTGAGGGCATTGATATGTCCGGCAACAATAATTACTGAAATGAGTGCCAAAATGGCCAGTCCGGTTTTGAATTTAATTTGTGGAGTAAAGAGGGGCAGAAAGTGAAAAAAATAGTTGGCCACACGAATCAGATCGACAACCAGGGCCGCCATCAATAAATAGAGCATAAAGGCGAGCCAGAAGGAACCCACGCGGTATACCCATTCGGAAAAAGCGGAGGAGTAGCTCCGTTCGAGAATAGAGCCGGCAATGAACGATGCCACTACTGTCCAGAAGATAACGATATACCAGCGTTTAAGTGACTGGTTTAATGAAAAGAGTTGTAACCCACGGATGTAGAGATAATAATTCACCGAGCCGTAGATAAGCATCACGATGCTGAAAAAGATGATAAAGCCAATGCTGCGCATAAAAAATATTTTTTTGTAAAGCTATGATTTATTCAAATCAATGTATGTCACCATTTAACGGATTATCACCTTAAAAGGTTATGAAAGCCTTTTTTTTTACCTGAAGAAATGGTTTGGTTGTAATTGGCCGATTAACTTTGATGCCGCCCAATATCTATCTCTCCTTTTTATCCTATCTTTGTCGGGCAGAACAATTAATCGAAGGTTATCGATGCGTCTAAAGTGTATCATTTTTACGGCTTTTGTTCTTTTGTTGGTTTCCTGTAAAGAAGAAAAACGGTGTTACGAATCGACTGATTCGCTGATGATGGTTAATTTTCTGGGAAGCAACGGAGAAGAAATCGATTCGCTGATGGTGAAGGGAATCGACCGCAATGCGGTTGGCGATACGTTGGTTCACGATACGATTGCTGCCGAGGTCAAACATTTGGGATTGCCGCTTTCGATGTCGTATGATTCGACCGGTTTTCAGGTTTTTGCCAACGGGAAAGCTGCCATTTTTTACCTCAATCATTCGATGCAAATCAAACTGGTTTCGGAAGATTGCGGTTTTGCGCCCGAGTTCCAGATTACCGGGGGAAGATTCTCTGCGCTGATTGATTCTATCATCGTTACCGACCCTGTTGTCAATAACAAATCGTCAGAAACTCATGCCACAAGCCAGAACATTCTTATTTATTTTCATCTCGCTGATAATTAGCGCAGGGCAACTACTCGCTCAGCCGGCTAAACCGGAGTGGCGCTACGAAGGCCCCAGGGTGGGAATCGATTTGTCACGCTTTCTGATGTCGGGTTTTCAGCATGCCAGCCGGACGGGTTGGGAAGTGCAAGCCGATATTCCCTGGAAAGGCAATTTTTTCCCAACGGTTGAGTTTGGCACACAACAGTTTGACGACAAGAAAGATAATTTTCGCTATCAAAACAACGGTTTCTATGGCCGTGCCGGTATCGATTTAAATATCCTCAAATTCGAATCGCTCAGCGACGGCGACCTTCTCTTTGTGGGGGCGCGATATGGTTACAGCCGTTTCAAACACTGGGCCAGTGATGTGGTGATTCCCAACTACTGGGGCGATTACTATGGCTCTATTCCCGAACGCAACATGAATGCCCACTGGGCCGAGATTGTTTTTGGCATGAAGGGCGAATTGGCACACAATTTTTTTATAGGCTGGTCGCTTAGGGCAAAAATTCTCTTTTCCAAAAGCAAAGATCCGGTGATGTCACCCTATATTATTCCGGGGATGGGAAAAACTACCGGCGATATTCCCTTCGATTTCTCATTTGGGGTTTATTACCGTTTTCCGCTCCGCAAAACCCAGACGTTGCCCAAACCACTGCAAATGGGAGGTAAGTCGAATGATGACGAAGAGGAGGATGACCAGTTTAATAATTCGGGAGGTAGCTACAATCAGGGTGGCTTCAACCGTGGCGGGAGTTCAGGTTCGGCTCTTTTAAATTAAAGGCTATTGATAACGAGTGTGATAGTCAAGACCCAGTCGTATCTTCTTCAGCCATATTAAATCAATTTTATCAATTTGAGAATTCGTCCCTGCTGCTGATAAAATATATTTCATTCCTGATAAATTCTTCTATTTTTGCTCTTGTCAGATAGTTGCCCGAAGGGCTTTAGGTATTCGCACGAATGACTTTCGATTGGGCAGCAAAATGGGATTATTTTTTAGCCCACTGAAAAAATTTGCTATTACGATTACAGGGATGGGGGAAGTGGCTTATTTAGAGGTTGTTACCAAACGCAATGTCGAAGAACTTTTTTATCGGGTGAAAACCAACGACAAAAAAGCTTTCGAGCATCTCTTCTTTATTTATTTTCCGCGATTAAATGATTTTGCCCGAAAAGTGGTGAAAGATCCCAATGTTTCGAAAGATATTGTTCAGGAGGTTTTTGTCAAAATATGGGAGCGGCGTGACGCTATAGAATGTATCAATATTGAGGCACTGATTTTTAAGATGGTACGCAACAGTTGCATAGACCATATCCACCACCTGCGTGTAGTTCAGCGTTCGATGCAGAAAATGCAATCCGATTCGGGTCTTGAAGAACTTTTCCGTATTGATTTTGTTGGCGACGAACCTTATCTTCTGCTGGAAGAGGAGCTCAAAATCCGCATCGATAAAGTGATCCATAATTTGCCCGAAAGGTGCCGTGAGGTTTTTCTGCTTAGTCGTGTCGACGGGCTCAAGAACCGTGAAATTGCCGAACGGTTGCACATCAACGTTAAAAATGTTGAGCGCCATATCCATCGTGCGCTTCAGGCCTTCAAACACAGCCTCCCGTTGGAACTGCCAATGGTTTTGGTAATAACGGTACTACAGCATTTTTACAGAAACTAACTTCTTCAACTGCATTCTTCATTCGCTTCAAACCAACACCAGACAGTCGGGTTTTTTTATTCCGGGAGACTGATAATTTATTGCAAGCAAGTTTCTGATAATCAGATACGAATATCGAATCTGAAAATATTTTTCATCTTTTTTATAAAAATTTAACAATCGATGATGGGTAAAAGATATGCTGAACCGTTTTTGTAGTAAATATTGTCTTCAGCAAATGAAAAATCCACAATTTGATGATTTGGTCGACCGCTATTTTAGGGGTAAACTGGTTGGAGGTGAATACACACTCCTGACAGAGTTGCTCCAAAATAGAGAAAACTTAATCAACTTTAATCAAAAAAAGGCAAGTTGGAATCTTCAGCCCGAGCGCGACGAATTGTCAGAAAAGAACTGGGCGAAGCTGAACCAGCGTATCTCTGTATCCAAATCAATATTTCATATCAATCGCCGTCAATGGCTTCAGGTGGGCGCTGTGGCTGCCCTCCTGGCCGTTGGGGTATTGATTGGCAGCGTGGTTAGCGTTCTCACATCGGACTCGTCGACCATGAACAATATGGTGATTGAAACGCCCCGGGGAGAGAAGTCGCACGTTACATTGCCCGATGGTACTGAGGTTTGGCTGAATGCCAAATCGAAACTGGTTGTACGGGGGTTTACATCCAGGCATCGCCCGGTTGAGCTAACCGGTGAAGCATTTTTCAAAGTTGCACATAATGCCGGCGCCCCGTTTACAATTAAAACCCGGCAATGCGATGTAAAAGTTCTGGGTACAACATTTAATGTGATGGCGTACGAAGAATTTGGCCGGGATGAGGTGACGCTGCTTGAGGGTAAAGTTAATGTGACAGCACAGCAGCAATCGCAAATCTTGAGTCCGGGCCAGACATTGGTCGTAAAAGGCAGTGAGATGGCTTATAAAGAAGTAAGTGGGTCGCAGGCTTCGGGATGGGTTGAGAATAAGTTTAATTTCCTCAATGTTCCGCTTTCGGAACTGGTGCTTCGTCTGGAGAATTGGTACGATGTAGATATTACCCTCGAGAATCCCAAGGGGCGCGATGTCAATTTTACAGGAACATTCAAAAACGAAGAAACTATCTGGCAAGTATTGGATGCGATAAAGATTTACACCCCAATAGAGTATGAAAAGTCGAATTTAAGAAAAATTAAAATAACGATATCAGAATAAAAGTAAAGGCGCCAGACAAGCGGCAACTCGTCTGACGCCGGAAAATGTGAGTTAAAATAAACTTTAAATCGGAGTAAAATTATGGAAAAAAACGAATGGAAACAAAGGCTTTGGCAAAGCTATGCCTTTCGCAAAATTCTAATCATTATGAAATTAACAATGTTATTGTTTTTTGTAGCGCTTTTCCAGGTTTCTGCCAATTCTTATGCTCAAAAAAGTCGGTTTGACATACGATTTGAGAATGAACGATTGGACAAGGTGTTTAGCCTGATTGAAGAAAAGTCAGATTTCTCAATCTTCTACAAAAATGAGTTAATCCGCAACACCAAAGAGGTTAGCGGGAATTTCAAAAATGCGTCGATCTTTGACATTCTGGATAATGTATTGGACGAGCAGGGCTTAGCCTACACTATCAAGGATAAATTAATAATGATTATCGACAGCAAGATGAGCAGCGAACTTTCCGGAGGCCAGCAGCAAAAACGGCTCTCAGGGAAAGTTACCGATGCCGCAGGGGCCTCTTTGCCGGGAGTGTCAGTCGTAATCAAAGGAACAAATGTGGGGGTTGTAACCGACATGGATGGCAATTTTTCGGTGAGCGAATTGCCCGATAAAGCTGTTCTGCAATTTTCGTTTGTTGGAATGAAAATGCAGGAAGTGGTTGTTGGAAAGCAAACTACATTGAATATTGTGATGCAGGAAGAGTCTATCGGCCTCGAAGAGGTGGTGGCTGTTGGTTATGGTACGGTTAAAAAGAGCGACCTTACCGGAGCAGTAGCGAAGGTTACCAGCAACGACCTTAACCTTGGAGGTACAGTGAGCAATGCTGCTCAGGCCCTGCAAGGACGTACGGCCGGGGTTCAGGTAACACAGAACTCCAAGGCCCCCGGTGGTAGTATTTCGGTCCGTGTGCGTGGGTCGAACTCTATCAGCAGCTCCAACGAACCGCTCTATGTTGTCGACGGATTTCCAACGACTAATGGCACCGATATTAATCCGAACGACATCGAATCGATGGAGATTCTAAAAGATGCCTCAGCAACTGCAATTTACGGTGCGCGTGGTGCCAACGGTGTTATTTTGATAACAACCAAAAGAGGTAAATCGGGCGAAAATAAAATTTCTTATAACGGCTACGTAGGTACACAAAGTGTTATCAACCCGTTCAATATGTTGAATGGTAAAGAACACATGTTGCTGGCCAATGCTCTTTATAAAGAAATCGATGGACAGGAAAATCAGGAGTATGCAGTTTATACCCAATCGCAATTGCAATCGACTGTCAATACCAACTGGATCAACGAAACGACCCAGTTAGGCTTGGTACAGGATCATAATATTCAGTTTAAAGGCGGTTCCGATAAAACTCAGGTACTTACCAGTCTGGGTTATTATGATCAAAAAGGGGTTTTAAGAAATACCAGTTTTTCGCGCCTTTCAGGACGAATCAATGTCGATCAGCGTGTGAACGATTACATTAAAGCTGGGGCATCGATTGTTGCACAACGAGTCAACTCAAACTATCAGCTCTATGCAGGTAATATATTGAATGATAATGTTCTGTTGAGCATTCTTACCTACGACCCAACAGTTGTTCCATATAATCAGGATGGAAGTTACGGCCGCCCTCCGGGTGGCAGGGGCGATAACCCGTTGGCTAACTTGCTCGAACGTACCAACGATTTGATTAAAGATAATTTCAACGGGAAGGTCTACTTCGAAGTTCAGCCGATTAAGGATTTGGTTATCCGTGCCAATGGCGGCGCTGAAGTTTTTCATAATTTTCAGGGAACTTATTTGCCCCGTTCAACCTATCAGGGTGGAATAGACAACGGTGTTGCCAGCACATACGACTACACATTGAACCACCATTTGATTGATACCTACGTCAATTATAGCAAGAAGATTGGGGAAAAACATTCGATGCAACTCATGGCCGGATATTCGTATGAGAAGAATGTAACCGATTACCGCAGGATTTCGGTAAAAGGTTTTTCAACCGACCTGTACTCATACAACAATCTTGGCGCGGCTTCAACGCTTACCGGAAAATCATCCTACAGAGGAGAAAATATTCTTATTTCATACTTTGGAAGGGTAAATTACTCTTATCTTGATAAATACTTGCTTACCGTTACCATGCGTCAGGATGGTTCGTCGCGATTTGGTTCCGACAAACGTTGGGGTACTTTCCCGTCAGGCTCATTTGCATGGCGCCTGTACGAAGAACCGTTTATTAAAGATTTAGGTCTCTTCTCTAATCTTAAATTCCGCCTGGGTTATGGAAAAACCGGTAATGACCAGATTGGTAACTATGCCCGTTTTGCGTTGGTATCGAGCACCCATCTTACCTTCGATGGTAACACCAACGATGCCGGTACACATTTGAACCCCAATACACCTGAAAACCAGGCGCTGAAATGGGAGACGACTTCGCAGTACAATACCGGTTTTGATATGGGTTTCCTCGATAACAAATTGAACGTTACGATTGACGCTTACTACAAGAAGACATCCGACTTGTTGATTATCAAGAATCTTCCTTCCTATTCCGGATTCTTCTCTGGTCAAAGCAATATTGGTTCAATCGAAAATAAAGGGATTGAGTTTGAACTTACCTCGAATAACATTGACAGGGAATTCAAATGGACAACTCAGGTGAATTTGGCTGCCAACCGCAACAAAGTACTGGATTTGGGCGGCGGTGGCGATATTCGACTCACCTCTTCAAAACCGATGGGAAATGTTTCTGAAGAGCAGTTTGCCATCATCCGCGTTGGTGAGCCACTGGGTTCGCTTTACGGATATGTTTACGAAGGTGTTTTGCAGCAGGGCGAAAGCTATGCCCCACAACCCAATGCCAAACCGGGTGATCCGAAGTTTAGAGATATCTCAGGCCCGCAGGGAACTCCAGATGGTAAAATTACGTCAGACGACCGCCAGATTATTGGGAATGCATCGCCCGACCTGATTTTTGGTTTGACCAATACCTTCAAATACAAAAACTTCGATCTCTCGATCTTTATTCACGGTTCGCTGGGTAACGAGTTGCTTAACATGACCCGAATGAACCTTGAATGGGCACATTCGACTGATGCACTGAACCGTTGGACAACATCGAACACCGATACCGATATTCCGCGAAACGGATTTTACTACTCAAAATATGGAGGTTATATCAACAGCCATTTTATCGAGGATGCCTCTTTCCTGCGTGTCAAGAATGTCACGTTTGGATATACCATTCCTTATAAAAACAAGGTGTTCCAGACATGCAGAGTGTATGTTATTGCCGAAAACCTGTTGACGCTGACCAAATATTCGGGTTGGGATCCGGAAGTTGATACCAAAGCTTACGAATCAGGTGGTTCAGGTCAGACAGCAAATGCCGGTGCCGGTCTCGATTTTAATGCTTATCCAAGTATGAGGGCATTTACATTGGGCCTTAATATCACATTTTAATCATTTTCAACTTTAAAAAAAGAGGATATATGAGATATATAATTTTGCTATTCGCACTAGCCCTTACCGTAAGTTGTACAAAACTCGAACCTCAGTTCTACAGCGATTTGACAACCGGTAATGCTTATTCTACTGAGAGTGATATCAATGCTGCCCTCGTAGGAGTCTACGCCGACCTTGCACCGTTTCCCGGCGATGGTTGGATGTACTATAACGGATATCTGGTAATGACTACCGATTATACCACCGATATGGGTTTTTCGACCGCTGCCGGCGACCCGACAAAGCTCAGCAATTTTACCTACGATGCCAATAACCGTTATTTTCAATATAACTGGCGTTATATGTACGAGGTGATTAGCAATGCGAACCTGTTGCTTTCGAAAGTCGATGGTGTAAATATGGATGATACGAAGCGCAAACAGATAGCCGGTCAGGCACGTTTCCTGCGAGCCTTGGCTTATCGTGACCTCACTGATGCATGGGGCCCGGTGCCGCTAATTACAGAAGTGATGGCCCCCAGTGCAACCCTGGATATGGAATTATCGCCGGTAGCTGAAGTTGACAAAGTCATTATTGAAGATTGTAAATATGCAATTGACAATCTGCCCGAATCATGGAGTGCTGAAGATGGTTTGGCACGTGCGACCAAAGGTGCTGCACTCGCCCTTATCAGCAATGTTTATCTTCGTGCCCACGACTATTCGACAGCCAAAATTTATGTTGACCAATTGTTGGGAATGGTGAACAGTGGCGTTTATCGTCTCAACCCCGACTTCAAAAATGTATGGTCGGAAAGCAACAAATTCGACAAAGGGATGATCTTCTGCATCCTGCACGAAGCTTCGATGAACGGCGGTGAAATTACCAACCATTTTGGCCCTTCAGATCATCCCGATGTGCCAAACCGTTGGCAATATTATGCTGTTTCTCTCGAGTTTTGGAGAAAATACAGCGACCGCGACCCAAGAAAGCAGTTCTTCTATTTCAATTACGAAGGGAATGACCCTCGCGACGAATCGACTACCAATGGTTTTTATTATATGATGCCGGCTCCCGGACAAACCGTTCCACCGAGCGACACCATCAAACTGCTGAAGAACGTTTCCACGATGAAATATTCGTACGAAATGATTTCGGACTCATATTACGATGGCAGAACCATTGCGATTTTCCGTATCGAAGATATCATTCTTTACAAAGCTGAAATCGAAAACGAACTGAGTGGGCCAACTGCGGCACTTCCTTATCTGAACCAAATCAGAACACGTGCCGGAGCTCCGGCTTACGGTCAGGATCCGGCTTTCCCGGCTCCCGCAACCAAAGAGGAGATGGCCAGTAAAATCCTCGACGAACGCGGCTTTGAATTGGTTTTCGAGTATAAACGCCGTCCCGACTTGCTTCGTTTTGGAAAATACGAGCAGATTTGTAACGATTATTTGACTTCAAGAGGAATGAGTCCCGTTGTCAAATCAAATATGCGTTATTTCC
>CAYOJD010000068.1:0-18003 GCA_964404205.1 uncultured Prolixibacteraceae bacterium | reverse complement strand
AGAGCATCGGTCTCCAAAACCGAGTGTCGGGCGTTCGAGTCGCTCCTCCCGTGCCTAATCCTCAATCCAGCCCGGTTGAGGTTTTTTTATCCCCATTATTTTTTAATGTCAATCTTTCAGCCATGACAACTGTTTTGGCCTGAAATCCCTTTTCGTGGCTGACATATCGTCATAAACGGGTTGTTGGCACATACTTTGCTCGACAAAAGGCAAAATTTTAATTCATTTAAAACCATAAATATTGTGTTATGAAAGGAAAAATTGGCGTTTCGAGTGAAAACCTCTTCCCGATTATCAAGAAATTTCTTTACTCCGACCACGATATCTTCCTCAGGGAGATTGTTTCGAATGCAGTTGATGCCACACAGAAGCTTAAAATTCTGGCTTCTTCAGGAAAATATAAAGGCAATATTGACCAGCTGAAAGTTCGTATTTCAGTCGATAAAGAGGCCAAAACCATTACTGTATCTGATAACGGTATTGGAATGACTGCTGAAGAGGTCGAAAAATATATTAACCAGATTGCCTTTTCGGGAGCAAATGAGTTTCTTGAGAAATATAAAAATGATGCCAACGCCATTATCGGTCATTTTGGATTGGGTTTTTATTCGTCGTTTATGGTTTCAGAAGAGGTTGAAATTGTAACAAAATCATATCAGGACAATGCGAAAGCGGTTCGTTGGGTTTGTGACGGTTCGCCTGAATATGTTCTTGAAGAGACAGAAAAAGAGCATGTTGGTACAGATATTATTATGCACATTAATGCCGAATCGGTTGAGTTTCTCGAAGAGAACCGTATATCGGAATTGCTAAACAAATACTGCAAATTCTTGGCCATACCGGTAGTTTTCGGCCGTAAGAAAGAGTGGAAAGATGGTAAATATATTGATACAGAAGATGATAATCAGATAAATGACACAAACCCGGCCTGGACTCAAAAACCGGTTGACCTTAAAGACGAAGATTACAATAATTTCTATCAGAAGCTTTATCCGTATGGCGATGAGCCGCTATTTAACATTCATTTGAATGTAGATTATCCGTTTAACCTTACGGGTATTCTTTATTTCCCCAAACTGAAAAATAATTTCGAAGTTCAAAAGAACAAAATACAACTTTACTGCAATCAGGTTTTTGTGACCGATTCTGTTGAAGGAATTGTGCCAGAATTTCTTACGCTGCTGCATGGCGTTCTCGACTCACCCGATATTCCGTTGAATGTATCACGTTCGTATCTGCAAAGCGATTCTAATGTGAAAAAAATCAGCAGCCACATTACCAAAAAAGTGGCCGACAGGTTACAGGAAATCTTCAAAGATAAACGTTCAGAGTTGGAACAAAAGTGGAACGACCTGAAACTTTTCATTGAATATGGAATGTTGACTGATGAAAAATTTTATGAAAAGGCATTGAAATTCTTCTTGTTTACCAATACTGATGGAAAAAACTTCACATGGGAAGAATATGAGAACCTGATTAAAGCCAATCAGACCGATAAAGACAATCGGCTGGTTTACCTCTATGCCACCAACACCGATGAACAGTATACCTTTATCGAAGCGGCTAAAAACAAGGGATACGATGTGTTGCTGATGGACGATGTACTTTCAACACCGCTACTCAACCATTTCGAACAGAAATTCCCGACTACTCATTTTGTCCGTGTTGACAGTGATGTCGTTGATAAATTGATTGTCAAGGAAAATCATACCGAAAAATCGCTTTCAGTTGATGAGAAAAATGAGTTAAGCCCCATATTTCAAGCGATTGTGCCTAAAGAGAAGATAAATTTTATAGTCGATTTTCAGGATATGGGCGAAGCGGGTGTACCAATGGTAATTACCCAGAACGAGTTTATGCGCCGCATGAAAGATATGTCGAAAATGCAGGCAGGAATGAGTTTCTATGGCGAAATGCCTGATAGTTACAATCTGGTTGTTAATATTTCCCATCCGTTGGTAAAACGTGTTATCGATGAAAAACACACTGTTTTATCGTCAGAATTGGGCAGGTTTAACGGCGAAATTGCCAAGTACAAAAGTGAGAAGGAGTCGTTGGTTAAACTTAAAGAAGGTAAGAAAGAAGAAGAGATTCCGCAGGATGAGAAAGATTTGTTGCAAGAAACCGAAATCAAAATTGCCGAAGTTGAAGAGCAAAAACGAAAAAGCCTTGAAGATTTCGGGCTGCAGAACGATTTAGCCAAACAACTTGTTGACCTCGCTTTATTGGCTAACAATATGTTGCGCGGCGAAGCACTCAGTAATTTTGTCAAGCGAAGTGTCGAATTGATGAAATAGATTTTACTGGTTTTGAATTTGAAGAGGCTCTTTTCCTTCGGGAAGAGGGCTTTTTTATTCAGATTCTGCATCGAATTGCTTACCTTTCCGAAAAAATAACCATGACAAAATATCTGATTGGATTTTTTTTATTGACAATGGTTTTGCCAATTGCGAGTGCACAGACCACCCTGAACGTAATTTCATATAATATCAGGCTGAATACGCCATCTGACGAACTAAACGGCTGGCCTTACCGAAAAGAGGCTGTAATGGATCAGCTAAAAATGTATCAGGCTGACATTTTTGGTGTTCAAGAGGCGCTTATTGACCAAATGAATGATTTAAGAAAAGGAATGCCGGAATATCAGTCGGTGGGAGCTGGACGTGATGACGGTAAGGAAAAAGGTGAGTTTTCGGCAATCTTCTTTCTAAAATCGCGTTTCGAACTACTTGATGGTGGAACTTTTTGGTTGTCGGAAACGCCGGAAATTCCATCAAAAGGTTGGGATGCTGCGCTGAACCGTGTTTGTTCGTGGGCCGAACTGAAAGATAAAGCAACCGGTCAGTGTTTTTGTGTTTTCAATACTCATTTCGACCATATTGGTGTGAAAGCCCGGGCCGAATCTGCCAATCTGATTCTTCAGAAAATAAATGAATTAGCGTTGAAGGATAAACCGGTGATTTTAACCGGCGATTTTAATCTTACGCCTGATGAATTGCCGATTCAGTTGATTGTAAAACAGATGTCGGATTCGAGACAGGTATCAAAGGCAAAACCTACCGGCACTGACGGAACTTTTAATGGTTTTAAACCAGATGTAATACCGACAGAGCGAATTGATTATATTTTTGTGAACCAGATTGTTGACGTGGCTGAGTATCATGTTTTGAATGATTTAAAAGCCGACGGGCGTGTTATTTCCGATCATTTTCCGGTTTTGACAAAACTGATTCTGAAGAACCACTAATTTCAAGATAATGAAAAAAATATTGCTAATGGTTGTTTTGGGGCTGACTCTTCATGCAGTTATAGCTCAGGAAACAGAAAATATTCGTCACTTTTTTGTGGGAACCTACACCGACGGTGAAAGCGAAGGTATTTATCGTTTCGGGTTGGACATACAGAGCGGAATGCTTCATTTTGATGGACTTTCAGCAATGTCCGAAAATCCATCTTATCTTGCAATAACGGGTGACGGGAAAAAGATGATAGCCGTTCACGAAGTGATTGAAAACACCGAAACACCAGTGAGTTATATCGAATTATTCTCAGTTGGCGAAAAAGGAACGCTTACTTCGCTGAATAAAGTATATAGCGGTGGTGCACATCCCTGTTTTGTTTCAGTCAATCCTGATGGGTATGTTTTGGCCGCGAATTACACCAGCGGAACTGTTGCCCTTTTCGAAATCGACAAACAGGGAATGCTTTCTGATACGCTTAACGTAAAGCAACACTTTGGTAAAGGCCTAAATGCAAAACGTCAGGAAAAGCCTCATGTACACAGTGCTTATTTTGAGCCAGGTGCCAATCGGGCATTTGTTGCAGATCTTGGAATTGATAAGGTGAAAATTTATGGAATAGATACTGTTTCACGGAAATTAGTGGTGTGTAAATATCCTGAAATTAAACTACCACCCGGAAGCGGACCGAGACATTTGGCCTTTTATCCCGAAAAAAAGATGCTTTATGTGGTGAATGAACTTACTTGCACGGTTGCTCCGGTAATATTGGCCGATGACGGAAGTTTTAAACTGCTCCAGGCGGTATCCACCTTGCCTGAAGATTTTAAATCTGAGAATACATGTGCGGATATTCATCTTTCGCCTGATGGCCGCTTTTTGTATGTGTCAAACAGAGGGTTGAATTCGATTGCCATTTTTGAGGTTTCACCAAGTGGCCGCGAATTGAAATTAATAGGGCAGGAACCGGTACGAGGCGAAACCCCAAGAAATTTCACGCTATCGCCTGACGGTGATTATTTACTGGTCGCCAATCAGAACAGCAATAACATTGTATCATTCAAACGTGATGTCCTCAGCGGGAAGCTCACTTTTATTGATGAAATCAATGCGCAGAAGCCGGTATGCCTGCTTTTCGGACCAAAATAAAAAGGGAGCCACAGAGCTCCCTTTTCTATTTTATCGTTTTCGTTTAATACATTTCGAGTTCAGAGAAGAAGAATGATCCTTCGCGGCGGGCATTCTCATCGCTGTCGGCACCATGAATCGCATTGGCCGTGAACGATTCGGCGAAAAGTTGACGAATTGTTCCAGGAGCAGCATTGGCCGGATTGGTACTGCCAATCAATTCGCGGAAATCAGCAATGGCATTGTCTTTTTCAAGAATAGCGGCAACAATGGGCCCTGACGACATAAAATCGACCAGTTCGTCGAAGAAGAATTTTTCGGAGTGAATGGCATAAAATTCGATTGCTTTTTCACGCGTCAACCGGGTTAGTTTCATTGCTTTAATCCTAAAACCACGTTCGTTGATCATTTTCAGGATTGGGCCTGTGTGGTTCTTGCTTACTGAACAAGGCTTAATCATTGTAAATGTGATATTTCCTGCCATAATTGTATGATATTAAAAATTATTTCAAAATTCAACATTTAAAAATAGGCGAAATATGTTACAGACCAAACTTTTTCGATATACTTTTTTCGATATTCTTATCCAGCTTTGGCGTAAAAGTTTACGTTCGTTTGTTCTCGATTTTCATTCAAAATGTTGACATTTATGATATATTTGCCACTGTCAAAAAAAAATCCGGTGAAAATTGATGCAATACTTTGTAAACAGGTGAGTGAGCGTTTGTTCAAAAACGTGAAGCGGATTGTGATTATTCCCCACGTTAATCCCGATGGCGACGCTGTTGGTTCATCGCTGGGATTGGGACGTGCCTTGCAAAATGCGGGTTTCGATACGACCGTAATATTCCCCAATGCTTTTCCGGAAACTTTCCGGTGGCTATGTAAAGGAATCAAATCGATGGTTTACGAAGAGAACCAATCGGTTGCCGAGCAGGCAATATCCCAATGCGATATTCTTTTCTTTCTCGATTTTAATGATATGAAGCGGCTTGGAAAACTTCACCGATACATCGATTCAATATACAAACCATTGGTATTGATAGATCATCACCCGGATTCAACAATTAAGGCCGAATACCAGTTTTCTGAAACCCATTTTAGTTCGACTTCCGAGTTGGTTACCGCTTTTCTGCTCGAATCGGGGCTTGATGGCCATCTTGACAAGATGGGGGCTAATGCGTTATTGACAGGCATTATTGCCGATACCGGTTCGTTTAACCACAATGCTTCGCGTCCAGAGCTTTACGAAACCGTTGCTCGCCTGATTTCGAAAGGGGCAGATAAAGAGAAGGTTAATGAAACGATTTTCAATAATTTTACTGAGAAGCGGATGCGTTTACTCGGTTATTGCCTTTCGGAAAAGATGGAGGTTTTTCCTGAGATGCGTTCGGCAGTTATCTGGTTGTCGAAAGATGAATTGGAGCGTTACAATTTTCAAGTTGGCGATACTGAAGGGTTTGTCAATTATCCGCTTTCCATAAAAGGAGTTGTTTTTACTGCTTTTTTTATCGAAAAAGATGATTTGGTAAAAGCCTCTTTCCGATCAAAAGGTAACTTTCCGGCCAACGAGTTCTCTGCGGTTCATTTCGATGGTGGAGGACATCGAAACGCTGCCGGTGGTGAATCGAAGTTGCCGCTTGCAGAAGTCGTTAAGAAATTTAAAGCACTTTTGCCCGATTATGCTGAACTGTTAAAGAATGAACCCTTGGATTGATTCCAGTGTCGGTTTGTAGCTCAGCGAAAAAAGATTAATTTTGCATGGATACAATAAAAATGGAGTGTTGCAAGGCTTATTGCCTGGCTTCGCAAAGCATCAAATAGCAGAAAATGAAATTACGATTTATTCAAATACTCTTTATCACGACCGCAGTTGTTCTTGCATTTACCTCGTGTAAAAAAACGAATAACCAGGAGCTCAGGGATAACGAAAAAGAGTTGCTCAAAAAATATATTGCCAAATATCACTCTGATGTTGACCCTAAACCATCGGGTCTCTATTATATCGAAGAAGTTGCTGGTGATGCTGCCAAAGATTCCATAGTGGCCGGCGATATCGTTAAGGTTTTTTATAAAGGCTATTTGATTGAAGAAAATGACACTGTAGGTATTCAGGACGGTTATCAATTCGATAGCTCAGGAACTTATGAGCCATTTACCTTCACAGTAGGTGCAGGTCAGGTTATTACCGGTTGGGACGAAGCCATCAAGTATATGAAAGATGGCGGCAAAGCCAAATGGATTATTCCCTCCAGTTTGGGATATGGTTCTACCACTACCGGTTATATTCCCCGATATTCAACGTTGGTGTTTTATGTAGAATTATATAAAGTCTATCGTGAGGATGATGAAATCCCTGAGATTTCGAAAACCATGCGCGATTTAATACGCTAACTGAATATCTGTTTAGAATCCTTGACGGTTTCCGGGCAGATAAAAAACCATCTTCGTCTCCTCAATTGTTGAACTTTCTTCGATTGTTGGTGCCCGAAGGTGGTTTTTTATGAATTCAACTGATGACTACAATAAAACGGCTGAAGTGAAATATCATGATTGAGAAGCAGTTGATTGATCCCGAAGAGTGGTTGCCAGTGGTTGATGATCAAGGCAATACCATTGGAAAATCGTTACGTTCGGAATGTCACAATGGCAGGATGTTGCTTCATCCGGTAGTGCACTTACAGGTGATTGGCCCTGATGGTTCACTTTTTTTACAAAAACGGCCGATAACCAAACTGGTTCAGCCCGGCAAGTGGGATACGGCAGTAGGTGGCCATATTGCTTTTGGTGAAGCGTTGGAAACATCGCTGAGGCGCGAAGCATTGGAAGAGATTGGCTTGACTGATTTTAAAGCAAAACTGGCATTGCGTTACCGTTGGGATTCGGAAATTGAATCGGAACTTGTTTTTACGTTCGTCACACACGACAGTGCAGGTATTAACGTTCACTCTGACGAGGTTGATGAAGGCCGGTTTTGGTCATTTGACGAAATCAAAGATAAGCTTGGAAAAGCGGTTTTTACCCCCAATTTCGAACATGAGTTCAGGATGCTCGACAATTTAGGCGCTTTTACCCCGTCAACATCCGTTTAAAAATCCTTCTGCAACAGAAATATTGTCGGGCGTTTGTTTATGTCGGGTTTAGTTTTTTTCCAGTCGGCAATGGTGGCTGTTTTTATCATCTCAGTGTCGAGTGTAATATCGGCGGCAATACAAAGCCGTGTTTGACTTTGACAGTTGGCCAGCAAATCGTCGATTAACTTATTGTTTCGATAAGGTGTTTCGATAAAAATTTGGGTCTGTCTTTCTGAAAATGAGCGTTTTTCTAACTCTCTGATGGCTTTGTTTCTATCAACTGGCTTAACGGGAAGATAACCTATAAAAGCAAAGTTTTGCCCATTCATTCCCGAAGCCATCAGCGATAGCAGGATGGAAGACGGGCCGACTAAGGGAACCACCGTGAACCCTTTTTGATGGGCAATTTTTACTACATCGGCACCAGGATCGGCTACTCCAGGGCATCCGGCTTCCGAAATAATTCCAATATCAGCGCCTTTGGCCAGTGGCTCCAGAAACTGTTCAATTCCCCGAGCGGGAGTATGCTCATTAAGTTCCTTAAAATCTAGTTCATCGATATTGATTTCCGGATTGATTTTCTTCAAAAACCTTCTGGCCGAGCGAATATTTTCGACAATAAAGAATTTAATTCCACTGACAATTGTTTTGATATCAGAAGGAATAACCTTTTCGACCGACGATTCACCCAAGGTGACCGGAATCAGATATATTTTGGCCATACTGCAATTTTTCACAAAAGTAGCCATTAAAATCAATTTTGCCGGAAAATGCAAAACCAAATCGGAGACATCGATTTTTGATGTAAGTTTGGTACACAACGAAACCGAAAAATGAAAATAACGCTTTTGGGTACTGGAACCTCGCAAGGTATTCCTGTAATTGCATGTGATTGTGAAGTTTGCCATTCAGTCGATGCGCGCGATAAACGTTTGCGGAGTTCGGTGATGATTGAAACGGAAGATTTCAGAGTGGTCATTGATGCCGGTCCCGATTTTAGGCAGCAAATGTTGACGTATCGTGTAAAAACACTCAACGCGTTACTACTGACACATGCCCATGCCGATCATATTTTTGGACTGGACGATATCCGAAGTTTTAATTGGTTTCAGTCGTCGCCAATGGATATCTATTGCGAGAAGCGTGTTGCTGATAATCTGCGTACCATTTTTAATTATGCCTTTGCTGAAAACAAATATCCGGGAACGCCGTCAATGAACCTCCTTCAACTTGACGGTTCCTTGCTTTCACTGGGTCCGTTTCAAATAATTCCCGTCAGGTTATATCATCATAAATTACCGGTTTACGGTTTCCGTTTTGGGAAATTTGCCTATCTGACCGACTTTAACCGCATCGAACCCGAAGAGCTTGCTAAACTGCAAGGCGTGGAGGTATTGGTGATCTGTGCGTTAATGATCAAAAGCCATATTTCGCATCTAAGCCTTAGTGAGGCGCTTTCTTTGATTGAGCAAATCGCACCGGTCAAGGCTTATCTTACCCACATGAGTCACGGTATCGGGAAGCATGTCGATTTATTATCTAAACTCCCTAAAGGCGTTGAACCTGGATTCGACGGACTCGAGATTATGGTTGAATAAATATTTTGGTATGAAAGCTATATTGTTGATTGTTATCTTATTTATTACTCAGATAAACGTTTCGGGACGCAGTAATACTTTGCCTCCTTTAAATGTTGAAACAGCCAGTCGTTTGGCCCGTTTGGCCTTTTCGTGTATCTCGAACGAATATGCCAACCATATTTCGCACACCATGCAAAATGGTCGCGATGTTGGTACACCATCGCAATTACATCCAGCTTTTTATGGCTGTTACGACTGGCATTCGTCAGTGCATGGTCACTGGTTGCTGGTTAAAATACTGAAAGAATATCCATCGTTTCCGAGTCGTGATTCAATCATGGCAGCTATCGATAAAAATCTCACCCCTGAGAATATCCAACGCGAGGTCGAATATTTTCAGGCACCCGACAGGGCCAGTTTTGAACGCCCGTATGGCTGGGCCTGGTTATTGAAACTTAGCGAAGAGCTGGCGACATGGAACAACCCGATAGGCGAGAAATGGTATGTGGCTCTCCGCCCGTTGGAGCAACAAATTGTAGCCAATTACAAAAAGTACCTCCCGAAGTTGAATTATCCGTTGCGAAGGGGTGTGCATGCCAATACGGCGCTGGGGCTCTCTTTTGCAATTGATTATGCCCGAACGGTTGGGGACAAGGATTTTGAAGCAATGCTGACTGAGCGCAGCCTTTTTTATTTTGGCAACGACCAGAATATTCCTGCTTCGTGGGAACCCGAAGGCGATGATTTTCTTTCGCCTTCGCTGATGGTGGCCGATTTGATGAGACGTGTTCTACCTCCAAATGAGTTCAATAGCTGGTTTGCCCGTTTTATGCCCGAGCTGCCTATTAATCTTTCTTATCCGGCTAAAGTTACAGCCCGTGAAGATCCGACTGGCGTTCATCTCGACGGGTTAAATCTGAGCCGCGGATGGTGTATGTTCAGTGTTGCCGCTGCTCTGGAGCCAGAGAGCACGATGGCCCTACAACTCAAAGAGGCGGCTTATCGCCATGCAGAGAGCGCTTTACCTCATGTAGTTACCGAAAACTATATGGGAACACACTGGCTGGCAACATTTGCCATTTATATGTATTTTTCAATGCCTTCAAACTAATTGACTGAATTGTGGTTTGATAAAGAAAACTTTTTAAGTTTGCCTTCGTTTAAAAATCAATGAATTAATTTAACCATAAGATGAAACTAATTTTCCCGGAGAATTATAAGGCAAAACTCGATCTGAAACAGACCGAAAAAGCCATTAAGTTTATCAAAGATTTTTTTCAGGAGAACCTTTCGGCCGAACTTCGCCTCCGCAGGGTAACCGCACCACTATTTGTTAAAAAAGGTACCGGTATTAACGACGATCTTAACGGTATCGAAAAGGCAGTCTCGTTTGCCGTAAAGGATATGGGGGGTGAGCAAGCCGAAGTGGTTCAGTCGCTGGCCAAATGGAAACGACTGATGCTTGCCAATTATGGAATCCCCACTGGCTATGGACTTTATACCGATATGAATGCCATCAGGCCCGACGAAGAGCTATCGAATATTCATTCACTCTACGTCGATCAATGGGACTGGGAAAAAGTGATTTCGGCCAAGCAACGCAATGTCGATACTTTGAAAAAGGTTGTCAAGCAGATTTATGCGGTTTTGCTTCGCACCGAATTTATTGTCTATGAAAATTATCCGACGATTAAACCGATATTGCCGGAAGAAATTTATTTCGTTCATGCAGAAGAGTTACTGGCAAAATTTCCAAAACTGACACCCAAACAGCGGGAATACGAAATCACCAAAGAGCATGGTGCGGTATTCATTATAGGTATTGGAGGAAAACTTACGAATGGTGAAATTCACGATGGCCGTGCTCCTGATTATGATGACTGGACAACGCCTAACAGTGATGGTTTTTTGGGCCTGAACGGCGATATTTTGGTCTGGAATCCGGTACTGGAGCAGCCGTTTGAATTATCTTCGATGGGTATCCGGGTCGACAAGGAGGCTTTGCTTAAGCAGTTGGAGATTTCGGGTGCTCAGGAACGTAAGGAGTTGTTCTTCCACAAAAAGTTATTGAAAGATGAGCTTCCGCTTACCATTGGTGGTGGTATTGGTCAGTCACGCCTTTGTATGTTCTTCCTACGGAAAGCCCATATTGGCGAAGTCCAGGCAAGCATTTGGCCCGATGAGATGGTAAAACAATGTGCCGAGCGTAATATTTTCATGGTATAAACCACGATTAAACAGAAAAAAACGCCCCGCAACTTTCTTGTTGAGCGTTTTTTTCTATTTTTGCACCGCATTAGCAATGGTCCAATAGCTCAATGGATAGAGCAACAGCCTTCTAAGCTGTAGGTTCTTGGTTCGAGTCCAAGTTGGATCACGAAAAAGGCTGTAAATTATACGATTTACAGCCTTTTTTGCTTGAATGCCGTAGTATTTTTTTCCGACCCGATAACTAAAGCGATCAGAATAGCGGCTGTTTTTTCGTTTTCGAATAGTTATAATTCAAGGTATTATTCTTTAGTTGTGATCGACCGGAATGGTGAAGCTGGCACAGCTCCCGGCTCCGTTTTCGCTTTCAATCCAAATGTTCCCGCCATGTTTTTTAACGAAATCCTTGCAAAGAATCAGACCCAGTCCTGTCCCTTTTTCCCCTTTTGTTCCTGGCCTGCTGTTTTGGTTCACATCAAGCCTGAAAAGGTTTTCGGCTGTTTTTTTGTCAATCCCAATACCACTGTCTTTAATGCTGATAACCAACATATCTTTGCTGAAAAATTTGGCTGAGGCGATAATTTCGCCACCCATATGCGAAAACTTAATTGCATTGTTAATCAGGTTTCGAATGACTGTTTTAATCATATCGTAATCAAAATAAGCAACAATATCGGGCGATATATTATTGACAACCCTGATTTTTTTATCGTTAAGAGCAATACTGTAAAGTTTTGCGTTCGAATCGACAATCCGTGAAATATTGTGCATTTTCGGCGTGAACGCAATTTCGCTTTTTTGCGAACGTGCCCACACCAAAAGCCGCTCCAACAGATCGTAAACCGATTGCGACGACTCTTTGATTAATTGAATATCGTCAAGCAGGTTTCCTTTTTGCAGTAAATCGTAATTGCGGATAAGGTATTCGAGAAAATTGTCCATATTGCCTACCGGGCCGCGCAGTTCGTGGGCGATAATCGAGAAAAACCGATCTTTGACCAGATTGATTTTTTCAAGTTCTTCGGCATAAAAAGCCATTTTCCGCTGATCTTTTTTCCACTGATTTATATCACGGCTTACACCAATGGCTTCGATGATATTCTCTTCACTATCCGTAATTAGTCTAATGGTGGTCTCAATCCAAATTGTATGACCCAGTTTGTGATAATGGGCCATGTCAAGATTGAGTACGCTTGGTTCATGGCTGGCAAGTTTGCCGCGTTGGCTAAAGAGGTTTTCCAATTCAGCAATTTTCTGCCACGATTCGGGGGGCATCAGGTTGTTTGAATTGATGGTTAGGATCTCGTCTGGTTGATAGCCGCACATCTGGAAAATGGATGGACTGATATAGGTTATTTTACCTTTGGAGTAATTGTATTGCCAAACAACATCAACGATATTGTCAACCAATCTTTTGTAATGGTTCAATTCCTGTTGAGTCTTTTCCTGCTCGTGCATGAGTTCAAGAACTTTATGCTGCAAAGCACCTATATCTTCCGGTAAAAGATTCAATTCTGTCGGAATATCAGGTTGATTATCCTCCTTCTTTACCCCTCGCGAAATTTCATCGTGCAAGGTGCCAACTATTCTTTTCTCCATTCCATTTTGTTTTGCAATTTGCATTTAGTCACTGTCAAAGTGTCGGTAAGCATAAGCTGTCCTTTGTGCAAGTTGGTTGTTTGTACGGCAGTGAAAATCAACTCTTCTCAAAATTAGAAAAAAATAAAAAAAAACAAATTTTAAGTGACCTTTTTAGCACGGCTAGGTGTAAAAAAAAAGCTGCCCCCAATTGGAGACAGCTCTTTTTATGAATTTATAACGCTTATTTCGATGCGTTGTTTGAGCCCAATACGTTAACGATTTTGGCTTTGTACAACTCTTTCAGCGATTCGCGTGCAGGACCGAGGTACTTACGTGGGTCGAATTCGGCCGGATTGGTGGCGAATACTTTACGAATAGCAGCAGTCATTGCCAAACGACCATCTGAGTCGATGTTAATTTTGCAAACTGCCGAAGCCGCCGCCCTGCGAAGTTGCGATTCAGGAATACCTACTGCATCTTTCAATGCCCCACCATTTTCGTTGATTGATTTAACGAGATCGGCAGGAACAGAAGAGGCACCGTGAAGAACAATCGGGAAGCCGGGAAGGCGTTTTTCGATCTCTTCAAGGATGTCGAAACGGAGCGGTGGCGGAATCAATACGCCATCTTCGTTACGGGTACACTGTGCAGGTGTGAATTTGTTGGCTCCGTGTGAAGTACCAATAGAGATTGCCAGTGAGTCAACACCGGTTTTGCTCACGAAATCTTCAACCTGATCGGGCTGGGTATAAACCGATTTGGCTGCTACCACATCGTCTTCGATACCGGCCAAAACACCCAGTTCGCCTTCTACAGTTACGCCGCGGGCGTGAGCATATTCAACAACCTGTTTGGTCAATTCGATATTCTTTTCGTATGGGTGGTGCGAACCATCAATCATAACTGAAGAGAAGCCTGAATCGATACAAGCTTTACAGGTTTCGAAGCTGTCGCCATGGTCGAGGTGGAGAACAATCGGGATACCTGCGCCGCCACTGATTTCTTTGGCGTACTCAACAGCTCCTTGCGCCATATAACGCAACAATGTCTGGTTGGCATATTCACGGGCTCCTTTAGATACCTGAAGGATGACCGGCGAATTGGTTTCAACACAAGCTTTGATGATGGCCTGCAACTGTTCCATATTGTTGAAGTTGAAAGCCGGAATAGCATATCCGCCTGCAACCGCTTTGGCAAACATTTCTTTGGTGTTCACCAAACCTAATTCTTTGTAGCTAATTGCCATTTTAATATCAGAATTTGAGATTAATAAATAACATTTGAATTTTCATGGCGAAGATAATGAATTTATACCGCATTTCGAACCTGAAGCCCCTGCTAAACCTAAAATTAATGGTGAATTAATATACTTGATTTCACCGTTTAACTCTCTTGCCGCTACACCTTCTTGTTGCTCTGTTTGACAGTTAACGCCTAAATTGTACTTTAGCGGAACGATTATAAAAACCAATTGATGACATTCTCCATTCGATATATTTTATTGTTGACTACCGTTTGGCTGGCCTCCCTTTCTCTTCCCGCACAGCCAAAGGCTAAACCGCTTTCCAAATCAACGATCAGTTACAACGAGGCACTACAAAGCTACCGAGAAGGAGATGCAAAAAAGTCGGCTGCCATGTTGCAACAACTTATCAAAACTGACCCCGGTTTTTATTTGGCCTATTTTGCGCTGGCCGATATTTACCATGCCGATAATCGTTTTGATGAAGAGGTGGCCATGTTGACCGATGGGCTTCAAGTTTCGGGAGATCAATATCCCAACGGATACAAGTTTCTGTCGGAATTACTTTATCTCAAGGGCGATTATGCCGCGGCAAAACTCAGCTTCGACAACTATAACCGGCTTAAAACCAATCTTACAGTCGAAGAACAAGCCTTGAAAGCCTGCTATGCCTTTGCGGCTAAAGCGGCAGACCATCCGGTTGCTTTTCGACCCGTTAACCCGGGAACAGCCATTAATAGTGCCAACGACGAATATTGGCCAAGCCTGAATGGCGAGGCTAACCGTTTGGTTTTTACCCGCCTGGTGAAAGCCGATTCGCTGGGGCGTACCATTGCCCAACCTCAGGAGGATTTTTGGATCTCTGTTTGCGACAGTGCAAACTGGCAAACCGCTGTCCTGCTGGGGCCACCAGTCAACAGCGACGATAACGAGGGGGCTCAGTCTCTCTCGGCTGACGGGCGATTGCTCTTTTTCACGGCATGTAACCGTAGCGATGGATTAGGAAGCTGCGATATCTATATGTCGGTCAATCAAAAAGGAACGTGGAGCGAGCCGGTAAACCTTGGCGAACCCGTCAATAGCAAATCATGGGAGTCGCAACCCGCTATCTCTGCCGATGGACGTTTTCTCTACTTTGTCAGCAGCAGGGCAGGAGGAAAAGGCAAAATGGATATCTGGCGGGCCGAGAAGCTGGGTGTTACCCCCGAAGGGTTACCGGTTTACGGGAAAGTGACCAATGTGGAAGTTGTCAATACTTCGGGTAACGACTTTTCGCCTTTTATCCATGCCGATGGCCGTTCGCTCTATTTTGCTTCGGATGGCTGGCCCGGAATGGGTGGTGCCGACCTATTTAAAACAGAGATTACCGGAGCAACAACCGATTCGGTGCTCAATCTGGGTTTCCCCATCAATACCCATGGCCATGAGGAGGGGCTGGTGGTAGAGGTCTCCGGTAGCAAAGCCTGGTACACTGCCGATAACGAAATGACGCAGGGGCGCGACATTCTCTTTTTCAATTTGCCCGAAATGGTTCAACCCGGAAAAGTTGCTTATGTGAAAGGCCGTGTAGTCGATGCCCAAAACAAAGCGTTGCTAAAACCCGATTTGTTGTTGAATAATCTGAACGACCAACTGCCGGTGCGCCATATCTACCCGTTCGAAAACGACGGGGAGTTTCTCTTTTGTCTGCCGGCAGGCAAATTGTACGGATTAAGTATCTCGCAGCCCGGTTATCTTTTTCGCTCTTTCCATTTCGACCTGCAGGATATTCATTCCGTTAATGACCCGCTGACTCTCGAAATTGGACTGGAAAAAATTGAACTGAATAAATCTACCGTACTCTCCAATATCTTTTTTGCTACCGACTCGTGGCAACTGAAGCCGGAATCGGATCTCCAGCTTGCCGAAATTGTTGCCTTTATGCAGCAAAACCCTACGCTTAAAATTGAAATTGGCGGCCATACCGACCTTACCGGTAGCGAAGCCCATAACATCACCCTTTCGGAAAAACGGGCTGAGGCAGTTGTCGTCAGGCTAAAGGAAAGTGGGATTGATTCATCGCGAATGGTCAGTCGCGGATATGGCTATTCGCAGCCGGCAGGCGACAACCGCACCGAACAAGGGCGCGCCCAAAACCGCAGGACCGAGATGAAGGTGGTGCAACTTTCAGCGGAAAAGTAAGTCGAATGAACAACTGGGGTGTCGTGTCGTTCCTAACTCATCATTCCAAATTCATCATCTTCTTTCAATTTCCCGTAAGTTTTCCATTTTTTTCTTTTCAAGGAAATCGTGGATATCGCCCAGGTGTTCTTTTACCTGTTTATGGCCAAATTCATACACTTTCGATACCAGTCCGCTCAAAAAATCACGATCGTGTGAGACCAGAATCAAGGTGCCGTCGAAATCCTGCAAAGCGCTTTTTAGGATATCTTTTGTTCGCAGGTCGAGGTGGTTGGTAGGCTCATCGAGAATCAGCAGATTGACTGGCTCAAGCAAAAGTTTAATCATTGCCAGACGGGTTCGTTCGCCACCCGAAAGCACCCTGACTTTCTTGGTCCAACTGTCGCCACCAAACATAAAGGCACCCAGAATATCTTTGATTTTGGTACGAATATCCCCTTTGGCCACATCGTCGATGGTCTGATACACGCTGTTTTCTTCGTCGAGCAGCGAGGCTTCGTTCTGCGCGAAATAGCCAATCATGGTGTTATGGCCGAGCGAGAGCTTGCCTTCAAAATCAATCTGGTTCATTATGGCTTTTACCAGGGTCGATTTTCCTTCGCCGTTTCGGCCAACAAAAGCTACCTTTTCGCCCCGCTCGATGGAGAGCGATGCGTCTTTGAAAATCAGCTTGTCGTCGTAGCTTTTCGATACTCCATCGACAATGACCGGGAAGTTACCCGAGCGCGGGGCCGGTGGAAACTTTAGCCGCAGCGCAGAAGTGTCCTCTTCGTCAACCTCTACCAACTCCAGTTTTTCGAGCATCTTTACCCGCGACTGCACCTGAAGGGTCTTCGAATAGGTGCCTTTGAACCGTTCGATAAACTCTTCGGTTTCGGCAATCATTTTCTGTTGCTCATCGTAAGCTTTCTGTTGTTGCTCGCGACGTTCTTTGCGCAGTTCGAGATATTTCGAATAGTTGACTTTGTAATCGTAGATACGTCCCATCGTTACCTCGATGGTGCGCGTGGTGATATTGTCGACAAAGGCGCGGTCGTGCGAGATAACCATTACCGCCTTCGCGCTGTTGGTGAGGAACTCTTCGAGCCATTGTATCGATTCAATATCGAGATGGTTGGTCGGCTCATCCAGCAAAATCAGGTCGGGCTTCTGCAACAAAAGCTTGGCCAGCTCGATGCGCATACGCCAGCCACCGCTCAATTCGCTGGTCGGACGCTGAAACTCCTCGCGTTCGAAACCGAGACCCAGCAGAATTTTCTCTACTTCGGCCTCGTAGTTGGTCTCCTCAATCGAGTAGAATTTTTCGCTTAAGGCCGAAACCTCTTCAATCAGTTGGTAATAGCTCTCCGATTCGTAGTCGGTACGGGTGGCCATTTCGTGGTTCAGTTCATCGATACGGGCCTGCATCCGGTGGATATGGGCAAAGGCCTGAGCTGTCTCTTCGAAGACCGTACGGTCGTTATCGGTCATCAGGTGCTGCGGCAGATAGGAAATTACTGCATCTTTTGGGGCAGCCACCCTGCCGCGTGTGGGGGCCTGTGCCCCGGCAATAATCTTCAGCAAAGTCGATTTGCCTGCGCCGTTTTTACCCATCAGCGCAATGCGGTCTTTGTCGTTAATTACAAATGAGATATCCTTGAAAAGTGTGGTGCCGCCAAACGCTACGGCCAATCCGTCAACTGAAATCATGCTCTTTTTTTAAATCAGCCGCAAAGAAAGCCATATTGCGGCAAAGTAACAACGGGTCCAACCTTTAACATCGAAAGTCT
>CAYOJD010000067.1:4449-18098 GCA_964404205.1 uncultured Prolixibacteraceae bacterium | reverse complement strand
ATGCAGGAAAAAAAAGGTGTGGTGTATCTGGCCCTTCTCTTTTCGATGATTTTTTGGGCCTTTTCGTTTGTTTGGGTAAAAGAGGTCTATGTCAGTTACGGGCCATTGACCACTGTCTTTTTCAGGTTGGTGATTGCCGCCGTGCTACTCTTTATTTATGGGAAACTGACCAAAAAATTGATCCCAGTGGCAAAAGCCGACCGTAAACTATTTCTGCTGCTGGCCTTTTTTGAGCCGTTCCTCTATTTCATGGGCGAAAGTTATGGGTTAAAATATGTATCGAGTACCGTTGGGGCAATAATTGTTGCCACCATTCCGCTCTTCTCGCCTTTTGCAGCCTCCCGTTTTCACGGGGAGAAACTCTCTTTCCGCAATTTTATCGGTATTGTGATATCGTTTGCCGGGGTTTCAATGGTGGTGTTCGACTCATCATTTAATCTGACCGCTTCGCCACTGGGCATTGCACTCGAGTTTCTGGCAGTCTTTTCGGCAATCGCCTATACCGTAGTGCTGAAAGATCTGGCCAAAAAATATAACCCCACCTCGATCATCACCTACCAGAATTTTATCGGAATTTTCTATTTCCTTCCCTTCTGGCTGGTTTTCGAAAGCAACAGTCTGATAAACACCCCTTTTGATGCTACCGCATTTTGGGGCATTGTGAAACTGGCCTTTTTCGCCTCGTGCATTGCCTTTATTCTGTATGCCTACAGTGTAAAAACCGTCGGAATTAACGATGCCAATATGTTTATCAATATTATACCGGTCTTCACGGCCCTTTTTGCCTGGTATATTCTCGACGAGGCACTTACGCTTCGCAAGCTGGCCGGTATCGGGGTGGTTATCGCCGGGCTTTTTATTGCCCAGGTAAAGATGAAAAGAAGTATTTCAAAATTGGTTTCGATACAGCAGGATGGAGGCCGATAAAAACAATGTTGGCGCGTTGGCCCAAAAGAAGGGTGACGAGAACAGGGCATTTTTCAAGAAGCTTAAAAAGAAACCGCCCCGTAATTTGGACGAGGTGGTACACGAACTGAACGATCGGGTATTTTCCGAATTCGACTGCCTGACCTGTGCCAACTGCTGTAGCTCGATTAGCCCAATTGTAACCGATAAGGATATCGAACGGCTGGCCCGCCATCTGAAAATGAAACCGGCACAATTGATTGAGCAATACCTTCATTTGGACGAAGATCAGGATTATGTTTTTAACGATACCCCCTGTCCATTTCTGATGGCCGATAACTACTGCATGGTGTACCAGTATCGCCCCAAAGCCTGTCGTGAATACCCTCATACCGACCGTCGGCGCTTTGCCCAAATCCTTCAGCTGACTTTAAAGAACTGCGAAGTCTGTCCCATTGTTTACGAAGTGGTGGAACGATTGAAACAACAGAATTTATAATTCACTCATCCGCAAAAGGGTTTCGTGCATCGCCAGTTTGTTATCTTTGCGTATAAGATAAATTCAAAGGGACAAAAAGTCGATTTGTACAAAGAATGAAATTTACTTTTTATTGTAAACTACTGGTAATTAATAGTCAAGATCATACATATATTTAATGTCAAACAATAACAACAGGATAATCATTGCCATCGACGGCTACTCGTCGTGCGGGAAAAGCACAGTAGCCAAAGAGGTTGCCCGTCAGCTCAATTACATTTACATCGACACCGGGGCCATGTACCGTGCCGTTACCCTTTATTGCCTGCGCAACGGCATCATCGATAAAGGGGTGATAAATATTGGGGAATTAGAGAAACAGCTTCACCAAATCGACGTACTATTTAAATACAATCCGGCTACCGACCATAACGACATTTGGCTGAACGGAGAAAATGTGGAAGAAGAGATTCGCCAGCTCACAGTATCGCAAAATGTCAGTCAGGTAGCAGCCATACCGGGAGTACGAAAACTGCTGGTATCGCTCCAACAGGCTATGGGGCGCGACAAAGGGATTGTGATGGATGGCCGCGATATTGGCACAGTGGTTTTTCCTCAGGCTGAATTGAAAATCTTCATGACGGCAAGGGCCGATGTGAGGGCTCAACGTCGGTTCGATGAACTGGTGGCCAAAGGCGAGAAGGTAAGTTACGACCAAATTCTGGAAAATGTAACCAGTCGCGACCATTTCGATGAGACCCGATCGGAAAGTCCCTTGCGCCGTGCCGACGATGCCCTGCTGCTCGATAATAGTTTTATCAGTCGCGAAGAGCAGATGAACTGGGTATTGGAGCAGGTGAACCGGAGAACGGGCAATGATGGGCTTTTATAGCCATTAATTTGCCATTGATGGCCGGGAAAATTTGAAGAGGGACGATGTCGTATTGACAATTGATAACGATGAAAATAGAAATTGATAAAAAATCAGGCTTTTGTTTTGGAGTGGTAGAGGCTATCCGGCGGGCAGAGGAGGCGCTCGACGAACAGGAACGGCTCTATTGCCTTGGCGACATCGTCCATAACAATACCGAGGTAGAAAGGCTCAGCCAGAAAGGGTTGGTCACCATCTCGCACGAACAGTTCTTTACCATGAAAGAGACCACGGTATTGCTTCGCGCCCACGGCGAGCCACCGGAAGTATACCAGCATGCCCTGGACAACAATATCAAACTGATAGATGCCACCTGTCCGGTAGTACTGAAACTTCAGCAACGTATCAGGGAAAGTCATTATTCGACTGAGAGGGTCAACAATCAGGTCATTATTTACGGCAAAAAAGGACATGCCGAAGTAAACGGGCTGGTAGGTCAAACTGAGGGGAAAGCAATTGTTGTAGAAGGAGTTGAAGACATTGATAAAATCGATTTTAACCGTCCAATCGAACTCTACTCTCAGACAACCAAAGGGTTAGACGGTTTTCATATTTTGGCCGACGAGCTTCACCTACGCTCGCAGAATAGGCCGGTAAAAGTTCACGACACCATTTGTCGTCAGGTAGCCAACCGTATTCCGGGGATCAAGGATTTTGCGGCCAAATACGATATCATCCTGTTTGTCAGTGGGGTCAAAAGCTCGAATGGCAAAATGCTCTACGATATTTGCCGTTCAGTCAATCCCAACAGTAAATTTATATCTACCACAGAAGACATTGATCCGGAATGGTTTAACAATATTCAATCGGCAGGGATCTGCGGGGCAACCTCAACCCCGAAGCACCTGCTCGAGTCGGTAGCAACTTTCGTTGAACAACTGGCAAAAAACTGACATTTCAAATAAACTTAACACGCAGGCAACTGTTAGGATCAATTAGAATCTTAACTTTGTTATTGATAAATATTATTATCTATGGCTAAAGAGTATAGATCGCCTGAACCAGGTGATTATATAGACAATCCGATAAAAAAAATCGGGGTACTGACATCCGGTGGCGACGCTCCGGGAATGAATGCAGCCGTCAGGGCTGTAGTACGTACAGCTATCTTCTACAGAAGAGAAGTCGTTGGCATCTATCAGGGTTACAAAGGATTGATAGAGAAAAACTTCAAAACGCTTGCATCAGGCGATGTAAGCAATATCATCCAATTGGGTGGCACAATTCTGAAATCGGCACGCAGTCAGGAATTTCGCACCAAAGAGGGGCGCGAACTGGCCTACCAGCATCTTACAGAAGAGGGAATTGACGCGCTGGTCGTAATTGGGGGTGACGGTACCTTTACCGGTGCCCGCATATTTGCCCAGGAATTTGGAATCCCAATTGTTGGCGTTCCCGGAACCATTGACAATGACCTTTTTGGAACCGATTTTACTGTTGGTTACGACACTGCACTGAATACCATAATCGAAGCGGTTGACAAAATCCGCGATACGGCCACAGCGCACGAACGTCTTTTCTTTATCGAAGTGATGGGGCGCGATGCCGGGTTTCTGGCCCTGAACGGCGGGATAGCCTCAGGAGCCGAAGCCGTGATGATTCCTGAAACCGACACGGATATTACAACGCTCGAGAACTATATCAAGTCGGGTTACCGCAAAAGCAAAAACTCATCGATTGTACTGGTTGCCGAAGGTGAAAAAGCCGGCGGGGCATTCAATATTGCCCGAGAAGTTGAAAAGGCATTTCCACAATATGATGTTAGGGTAACCATTTTGGGCCATATCCAGCGTGGCGGTTCACCAACGGCTTCCGACCGTATTCTGGCAAGCCGTTTGGGCGTAGCAGCTGTAGAAGCACTGCTCGACGACCAAAAAAGTGTAATGGTGGGTATCTCGAACGACCAGATTGAACTGGTGCCTTTCAATAAAGCCATCAAATACGACAAAGATGTGAATATCAAACTACTGGATGCCATTCATATCCTATCAACATAAAAAATTAAAGAATTCCGTTCTCAAACAGGCAACCTTTCGGCTGCCTGTTTCTGTTTTCAATAATACCTATTGTTACACGGGAAAAGAGCTAAAGCTAACTTTTCTATAATGGATGCGCGCGCGGTGCAGACGGAGAGTGAAAACCCTCAAATATATTTGGGGGGGCTAAAAAAAACACTAAATACTGAAAATCAATTATTTGAAATTTAAAACAAATTAACATTATCGGCACGGACGGTAAAATAAGGCTTACCGATATTCCTGATACAGCGCAATTATTTAGACTGACCCAAAGCATTCCTTCGCCAGAACTGAACTGTTAAAATGTAGTCAACAAAGGTTGGCCATGAGTGTATCGATGAAATTGAAGAACCTGAGATTGATATCGAGATCATAATGACCAATAATTTGATTACAAACAAGTTGAAAGAGCAGCTCTCTTCATTAATAACAAAATCAAGAGCCGCCTTCCGTATGGGAAGGCGGCTCTTGATTTCTTCTCTCCCTTTTAGGGAGGGGCTCTCTCCTACACCGTATAAGTTGTCGAAGCGGTATCGCCTCCACGCCCCGTCCAGTTGGTGTGGAAGAACTGGCCGCGTGGTTTGTCGGTACGTTCGTAGGTGTGTGCACCAAAGTAATCGCGCTGGGCTTGTAACAAGTTGGCGGGCAAACGTTCGCTGCGGAAACCGTCGAAATAGGTTACAGCGCTGGCCAGCGTAGGTGCAGGAACACCATTGCTGATAGCTGTAGCCACCACACGGCGCATTCCGGCCTGAGCTTTCTCCATCGTCATTTTAAAGAAATCGTCGAGCAGCAGGTTTTCAAGCTCCGGATTCTTGTCGAAAGCCTCTTTGATTTTACCCAGGAATACCGAACGAATAATGCAACCGCCACGCCACATCAGCGCAATACCACCATTGTTGAGTTTCCAGCCATACTCTTTGGCCGCTTCGCGCATCAGGTCGTAACCTTGCGCATAGGATATAATTTTTGCTGCATAGAGTGCATCTTTCAGGTCACTAAGGAAAGCAGCCTTGTCGCCTTTGAACAGTTTGTCCGGCCCGGTCAGTACTTTCGATGCTTTCACACGTAAATCTTTCTGGGCCGAGAGGCAACGGGCAAATACCGATTCGCCAATCAGTGTAAGTGGAATACCCAAATCGAGTGCAGCCACGCCGGTCCATTTTCCGGTACCTTTTTGTCCGGCAGTATCGAGAATTTTCTCGACCAGTGCCTCCCCGTTTTCATCGCGGTAGCCAAGTATATCTCGTGTGATTTCAATCAGATAACTATCGAGTTCGCCTTCGTTCCATTCGGCAAAAACTTTATGCATTTCGTCGTAGTCCATGCCCAGCAGCTCTTTCATCAGTTGATATGCTTCGCAGATAATCTGCATATCGCCATACTCGATGCCGTTGTGGACCATTTTCACAAAGTGGCCGGCGCCATTTTCGCCTACCCAGTCGCAGCAGGGCGAGCCATCTTCGACTTTCGCCGCTACCGCCTGAAAGATATTTTTCACATGAGGCCATGCTGCCGGCGACCCCCCGGGCATCATCGAAGGCCCCAACAACGCTCCCTCTTCGCCTCCCGAGACGCCTGTCCCGATATAGAGAAACCCTTTGCTCTCGACATATTTGGCCCTCCGAATGGTGTCGGGGAAATGGGAGTTACCACCATCGATAATGATATCGCCGGGTTCGAGATAGGGAATAATCTGTTCGATAAAATCGTCAACCGGCGAACCGGCTTTTACCAGCATCATCACCTTGCGCGGCCGCTCGAGGTTGGCACACAACTCTTCGATGGTGTGGCAACCAATAAACTTCTTTCCGGCACCGCGGCCAGCCATAAACTTGTCGACTTTATCGACCGTACGGTTGTAAACGGCCACCGTAAAGCCTTTACTTTCCATATTCAGGACAAGGTTCTCCCCCATCACTGCCAGGCCAATCAGGCCAATGTCTGCTTTTTTCATTGTACTTCTATTTTGTTCAAAAATTATCTCTGTAGTTATTTGCTTAAAGCCTGAATCCAAGCTGCTCCAATTTCTTTACAGCCTTGATATCGTTAGTATTGCAAAATACATTAAAGAACGGAAATTCGCGCCTTACGGGATAGTCGCCACGCTGCTTCTCGAATGTTTCGACCGAAGCCCGTAACCGACGGTCGTCTTCCCGAATATTGTAAGTAGCCCAAATGGCTTCTGTCAATAACTGCTGCAGTGCTTTTCCATTGGAATCGATAATAATATCCTTATTGTCAGCTTGCTCTACTTCTTTACATTTCCATTTATTGATGCCCAAATTGAAAAAACGGCTTACTGCCTGAACACTCATGGCCGTTCCGTTGGCTTTACCATCGCGCGAGTAACCGGCTATATGGGGCGTGGCCAAATCGACCATCGAGAGCAACTCTAAATCCAGATTGGGCTCATTTTCCCAACAATCGATAACCGTTCCCGACACCTGGCCTTTGGCTATCGCGTTTTTGAGCGCCTCAGTCTTGACCACCTCGCCACGACATGAATTGAGAAAAATTGGTTTTTGAAGACATTTTTCAAAGAATTTTTCATCGGCCAGATGAAAAGTGGCATCCTCGCCATCCATATTCAAAGGCACATGCAGTGAAATAAAATCGCTCTTGTCCAGAATGGTTTCGAGTGGTTTAAAACCACCGTTTCCTTCGGCTCGGGCGCGAGGCGGGTCATTTAGCAAGATCTGCATTCCCAATATCTCGCCTACACGGGCCACCTTCTTCCCAACATTTCCGACACCAACCACGCCCAGTGTCTTACCGGCCAGGGTAATCCCCTTTTGTTGTGCCATTGTCACAATAGCCGACGCAATATACTGTTCTACTGAACCGGAATTGCAACCCGGCGCATTGGTCCATTTGATTCCGTTTTGCTCACACCATGCCGTATCGATATGGTCGTACCCAATGGTCGCTGTGGCAATCAGTTTCACCGACGAACCGGCCAGCAACTGCTCGTTGCAAATGGTGCGGGTCCGGGTGATGATGGCATCTGCATCTTTAACCACTTCAGGCGTGGTTTTGTTTCCCGGAAGGTAAACCACGTCGGCAAAAGGCTCGAGTGCTCCTTTGATATAGGGTATTTTATCGTCGATAATTATTTTCATTCTTTTTAGACAAGAGATATCAGAGATTAGACATTAGATAAAATGGCCGAAGATGCTATTGCTATCGCGATGTATCATTTATCATTCATCGTGTTGCTGTAATATCCCGCCACCATTCTGTCCATTACCCAACTGGTACGAGCAGCGGTAATCCCTGTTGAAGGAGATTCGCCTTCGCCACGAAGCGATTGCACCACCTTTTCAATCAGAAATTGCTGCACATGGTCGGGCTTTGGAAAAGGAAACTCCTTCCTGCCTGAACTATTTTCGAGCACAACTGGAACAAAATCAAAAGTCGAATAGCGTAAACGCCCATCGCTGCCGATGATTTCAATCTCATCGGTCTGACTGATTTCGGAGGTTACAAAACACCATGTTCCGCTTCCGGCTACGCCACTTTCGTGAACCCAGTTGGCCAGTACGGTATCTTCGGCCTGATATTGCTTGGCCATATTCAACGTGTTGGCTTCAATCTTTCCAATAGGGCCAAAAAGGTAGTCGAGATAATCGAGCGTGTGCGAAGCCAAATCGAAGAAAATTCCGCCTCCGCTGATTTCGGGCTGCAGGCGCCAGGGCAAGACTTCGCCAAGCATATTCTCTTCGAGCGCCCTGAACAGACGTACATTGACCATGCGTACCTTGCCCACTGCACCTTCGGCAATCAACGCCTTGAGTTTTGCAAAACCAGGCAACGCCCTGCGATAGTAAGCAACCAACAGTGGCATACCGGTTTCCCTCGCCACGCGGATCATCTCACAACATTCGGTATAGTTTCGAGCCATCGGCTTTTCGACATAAACCGCTTTGCCTGCCCGCATGGCCCGGATGGCATATTCGGCATGAGTATCGGGGGGGGTTGCCACATAAACGGCATTCACCTCAGGGTCAGCAATCATTTCATTTGCATCGGAATACCAACGTGGAACCTGATGACGACGGGCATAATCTTCGGCCAGAAAAGCCGAACGGCGCATTACTGCCACCAACGACGAATGAGCTACTTTTTGCAACGCTGGTCCACTCTTTACTTCGGTGACATTGCCACATCCGATAATCCCCCATTTTACTTCAGCCAATTTCATCTCAGCCTGTTTTTATGCGCAATTTACGAATTACAATCGGCTTCTACCCTAATATTTGAATCTTTCACGATAGGCCCAAAGTCCCAAAGCCGGATTAGAGATAAAATAAAACTCCTCGCCACTATCGGTTTGATTCCAGCCATCGCGCAGGGAATAAGGGTCGTACACCTGCATCATCTCATCTAAATGGGCATAACGAAATCCAACGCTTTCAATCTCCTCGCGGGAAAGATTCTCAACTTCGTTTCCGGGACAATAAGTAATGGAAAATCGCCCCTCTGACGAACCATGAATCAGGTGTGCTGCAGCACTTAGATTATTGCGCAACTCTTCGTTTTCGTCGCACGCTTTCAATGTCGCCGGGGTACCCAAATAACCATATTTGCGGATAAGACGGTCAATCTCTTTGTCTTCGCCAAACTCTTTTAACGCTGGTGCCAACACAATCAGTTCGCCCCCGTCGGCAATGGCCATCCGGGTACGGTAGATGGATTTATTGCCTAACCAGGTACTTTTGAATTCTGTAGGGTCGAGAAAAACCACTACTTTTTTGAAGGGCCTATCTACCATTTCGAAGTTTACTTCGAGGGCTAATTTAGCGGCCCGGTCAAAAACTTCGAAGTCGTCGCCGATAAAAAGTCCACGCGTTTTGATTTTGCCATCACTTTTATCGAGCCCAACTACAGTTTGGATATAAACAATAGGCAGATGTTGGGTAAAATGGTCGGAAGCGTAGTTGAAGATACGGCGAACGGGCGTGTCGGCATGGCCCATCATTCGTTCCATACCGTAGGCGGCCCCCACAAAATGGCTTTTATTGATGCCTTCGACGCCGCCAGTTCCTACAAAAATATTTTTATTGTAATTGGCCATCCCAACCACTTCATGCGGAACCACCTGTCCGACAGACAGGATCAAATCGAAACCGCCATCGACCAGCAGTTTATTCACTTGAGCCGGCCAGGGAAACTCAACAGCGCCTTCGGAGACCTCATTGACAAACGATGCAGGAACTTCGCCAACGGTAACCACATCATTACGCCAGTCGTGTTCGCGAATCAGCGACGATGGCAAGGTGCCAAACATGTGTGCTATCTGTTTGTCAGTCATTGGAGAGTGGGTCCCCAATGCCGGCAACACATCAGTCAGTTTATCGCCATAAAATTGCCAGACCATTTCGGTCAGTTCGCCGGCACGGCTTGGCAGACGAGTATAATCGGGCGGGATAGCCAAAACTTTGCGTTTTGGTCCTATCTTGTCGAGCGCCTCATACAACCCTTTTCTCAGGTCGTCGGCTGTCAGCTCCTGGTTCACGGAACCGGTTGAATAATAAATCATAATATTTAGTTTTTAAGCGGCTGGAGGTAATGGCTGTCTCAAAAAATATCATTGAGCAAAACGACTGTCCACTTTCAACAACTGCTGTTTACTACCTTTTCACTCTCGCATTTCCGCCCCAGATGCTCCAAACCATCTCCTCGTCGGCGGGTTGGGCATAATCGGTTAAGAAAGTTGTGGCCAGTGCGCCGGTAGCCCATCCAAACTGCGGCCATGTTTCGGGTTCCCAACCCTTCAGGATGGCATAAAGCAGACCGCCTACGAAACCGTCGCCACCGCCAATGCGATCGAGTACATCGATGCGGCGCGGTTCAATCACCTGCCACGTTTCGCCCTCGAGCATAATGGCCCCCCAAAGATGCTGATTGGTACTGATCACCTGACGCAAAGTGGTTGCAAATACCGATGCATTCGGAAAAGCTTCTTTAACTCGGCTAATCATTCCTTTAAAGCCCTCAATTTCAGCTTCTATTCCATGACCTCCTGCTTCGGGGCCTTCAATGCCAAAGCAAAGTTGAAAATCCTCTTCGTTCCCAATCAAAATATCGGAAACCGAAGCAATCTCGGTAAAGATTTCGCGAAGTTCTTTCTCGCGGCCTTTCCAAAACGATGCCCTGTAGTTAAGGTCGAATGAGATACGGGTGCCATATTTTTTGGCAAAACGGGCAATCTGTAGACAAAATTCGCTGGTTTCGGGCGAAAGTGCGCCAATCAATCCTGACAGATGGACAATTTGAACGCCCTCCTCTCCGAAAATACGTTCCAAATCAAAATCTTTCACATTGAGTGTCCGGCCTACTTCGCCGGCACGGTCGTTCTGGACTCTCGGACCACGGGTGCCAAAACCACTGTCGGCAATATTGAACTGATGACGATAACCCCATGGCCCACCTTGCGGGATCTCGGGCCCCTCGAAATCCATATTCCGGCTTCGAAGATTGGATTTGATAAAATGAGCGATTGGACTATCCTTCACAAAAGTGGTCAACACTTTTACCGGAAGCCCAAGATAGGAGGAGATACTGGCTACGTTGGTTTCGGCACTGGTGGCATACATCTCGAATGTGGTACTGCTGTGTACAGGCTGACCATTCGGAGGGGTAATCCTCACCCCCATACTGGTAGGAACCAGCATGGCATATTTGCAATCTTTTTTTAGTTCGAACGGCATATCTTTTCAGTTAAGAGTTACAAAATCATCAACCTCTGTTGACAGACGGAATTAAATCGGTGAGCTCTTCGATTTTAACAGTACGCCCTTCGTCTATCGATTTTCGGGCAGCAATACCAATCAGACAAGCCATTGCACCGTCGCGCGAGCCAGCTGCATGTTTATAAGGATCAGCCATATTCGGGTTGCGGAAGATTTTATCCTGCAACACCACATCGCCTCCGCCATGGCCGCCTTTCGATACCGGAATCTTCATAATTTCGTAAGAACCAAAATTATCGGCAACCATTATCTCTTCCCGATCGGGTGCCGAACCTGAGAAGTTTTGCGACATTTCCTGCGTATGCAGATTGGCTTGATCGATGCTATTGGACTTGCCCCACGGAATTCCTTCGCTGGCATCGATACGGCCAGCCATTCCATTAAAGGCAATCCTCCAGCCTTCGTATGGCGAATAGGTGGTCAAGGAATAAGAGACACTTACGCCATTGGCATATTTAATCTGTACCGCCATCTTGTCGAAAATATCAATATTTTCGCGCCAGAGACAGTTGTCGCGGATATAGCCATCCTGGTGTTCGTTCTCGACATAAAGCTTCATCATATTGGGCTCTTTGGTGATATCCCAGAAAAACTTACACTTTTCCTTATGTTGACAGCCCCGACATTTCCCGCCCCTGAAACTATTGTTTTTTCCGTAATGCTCAAGCATACCCAGCGCACTAACCTCAACCGGATCTGAATCAATCATCCAGTTAAGCAAATCGAAATGATGACTGGCTTTGTGCAACAGCAATGTCCCACTCTTGTCCCGCTGGCCATGCCAGCGGCGAAAATAGGCTGCCCCATGAAAAACATTCAGGTACCAGTGAAAATCGACAGAAGTGACTGTCCCTACACGGTGCGATGCAAGTAATTTTTTAAGTTCAGTAAAGATGGTTCCGTAGCGATAGTTGAAGCCTACTTTTACAGGAATACCCGATTTTTTTTCTGCATCGAGAATCTGTTTCATTTTCACCTCGTCGGTGGTCATAGGTTTCTCGGTAAGCACTTCGGCCCCATATTCCAATGCTTTTACTATAAAATGGTGATGGGTGGCATCAACAGTGGTTACAATAACCATATCGGGTTTCACAGCTTTCATCATCTCGTCGAAATCGGTAAAAACCGGACAGTTAGTGCCCATTCTCTCTTTTGCATAGGCCGCCCTGCCTGGATTGATATCGCACAAACCGACAAACTCGACGATGTCGCCATAATTTTGAAGAACTGTTTTGCCCCAGAAACCCGAACCGCGGTCGCCGGTTCCCACCAGCACCAATCGTTTTTTGGCTGCCGAACTTTTTGCAAATCCCTGAACCGGGGCCGTAATCAGCGTTCCGGCCGCCGTTGTGCCGGTAATCGAAATAAAATCTCTTCTTTTCATGTTATTTTGGATTATTCAGTTTGTAGTTATCCATATTATCATACGCCGCTGTAAGCGTTAAAACCACCATCGACCGGAATGACTATTCCGGTTACGAAAGAGGAAATGTCTGATAATAAATATAAAACAGCACCTTGCAAATCACTGGGATCGCCAAACTTACCCATTGGGGTGTTGGTTACAATTTTGTTGCCACGGGCAGAGTAACCGCCTGTCTTTTCGTCGAGTACCAAAAAGCGGTTTTGACTGGTGATAAAAAAGCCGGGGGCCACCGCGTTTACGCGAATCCCCACTTTGGCCAGATGGACGGCCAGCCACTCGGTAAAGTTGTTCACCGAAGCTTTCGCAGCCGAGTAAGCCGGAATTTTGGTGAGCGGGTGATACGAATTCATTGACGAGATATTGATAACCGAACCGGAGCGGTTAGTCAGCATATCGCGGGTAAAAACCATCGTCGGGAGCAGTGTACCTTTAAAGTTAAGCGCAAAAACCTTGTCAAAGCCCTCCATCTGCAAGCCGTAAAACGATGCTTCAAGATTTTGGATGTTGGTATCATCGAGCTGTTCAACCTGTGTGGTAGCCTGGGGCGAATTCCCACCTGCGCCATTAATTAACAGATCGATCGTCCCCAGTTTTTCGTTAATCACAACTTTGGCCGCTTCGAGCGACTCCTTCTCCAACACATTGGCTTTCACACCAATGATTACGGCCCCGGTTTCGGCTGCAATCTCTGCAGCAACCTGCTGGGCAAGCTCTTCGTTCAGGTCGACAATAGCCACTTTTGTTCCTACCGAAGCCAATGCTTTCACAATGGAAACACCAATAACTCCGGCACCGCCTGTGATAACACAAACTTTTCCGCTTAAGTCGTCGAATGATATCTTTTTCATAATATGATATTTATTTCTAAAATGATGAATAATAATCGAGGTTCTCAGCCGCGATGATGTCTATTGAAATATAATTTTCAGCCGGCACCTGCTCCTTCTTAATCAGAAAATCGAAGAGCAAATTGGCAGCCATATAACCTTGAGCTTCGGGTTTCTGGCTTATCAGAAAATCGATAACCCCGGTTTTGAGCAACGCAATATTTTGTGGAATTAGGTCATATCCAATAATTTTTGGTGTTTTGCAAAGCGATTTGAAACTTTCGGCAGCCAAATGGACTTTAGAGTTG
>CAYOJD010000067.1:0-4439 GCA_964404205.1 uncultured Prolixibacteraceae bacterium | reverse complement strand
GGTTACAAAAACAGCCGCGATATCACACAACGCCAACCCAACAGCTGAAAGTTTTTCTTCCAGCTCGCCGCTATTCCCAGCTATCTCGAGTTTTAGAATTCGGGATGGCGAAACTCCTCGCATTTCGAAGTAATGCATAAATCCCTTTTCGCGGTCTGACAAGTGACGTGAAATCAGCCCTTTTTTGGTAATGTGCAGTAGTAGTAACTGACTGTCAGTACTTACCCCGTAGTCAATCAGCTTCGCCGCCAGGTAGCCGCTCTGCAACGAATTTTGCACGACAAAACTGACCGGATGTGCCCCTTCGAGATTCGAGTCGATAAAAAGATAAGGTATCAAACGCTCATCCAATCTTTGGGTAAATTTCAGTGCCTCTACCTCAGCCCAGGGTGCCATCAATACCGCATCGGGATTGGCTTCCAACAGCTTCAAAGCTTCGGCCGAAAATGATCCTTCCACCTCCATTTCGAAATAGAAATGTTGCGCCCTTACACCGTATTGGGTCATTTTTCCGATAGCCGATGTAATGCCCCGATGCGGCTTAGCCCAATAACTATCGGGGGTAGCCGATTTGGGCATCAACGTCGCAATCATGATATTTTTTTTCGAAGCCAGCGTACTGGCCAAAATATTGGGATGGTAATCGAGCTCCTCGACAATCTGCATGATCACCTTGCGCGTAGTTTCGGCCACCTCGCCGCGTTTGTGCAAAACACGATCGACTGTACCAATGGAAACGCCTGCCTTTTCGGCAATATCTTTGATCCGGATATTTCGTTTTGTCGTCATAAAACTGGTTGTATTACAAACTCGACAACAAATCTATAAAAGATTATTTTTATATCGTGTACGAACACGGAATAAATGTTTAAGAACATTTTTAGGCACTTTTGATATTTTGAACCTAACAAAAAGACAAAAAGCCATTATCTTCGTGAACGAACACGGAAAATAAATTTGATGGATAAAATTGAATAAAACAAACGCTTAAAATATGAAAATCGGGAAATATAGCTTTGGAATTGGTGACCGCTTTAGCCATCAGGGCGAAGCTCAGTTGAGCGCAATTACAAAAGCCCAAAAAGCAGGAATAGAGATCGTTCCGGTATGGAATAAATCGAACCGCGAACACACCTATGTTCATTCGAAACCGGCTGATACCCGTGTGGAAGCTGACAAGGCTGTGAAAGCCCTGGGTTACAACGGTCAATATTTTGTCGATGCAGACCATATCAATTTAAGCAATGTTGAAGGGTTTATTGGCGCTTCCGATTTCTTCACCCTCGATGTAGCCAACCGAATTGGGACTCCATCGTCGGAAGAAGAAATTGCAGCATTTATCGAATCATGTAAAAAATATACCGGTAAACTGGCCATTCCGCAAATCAAACATCCTTTCGAAGTCGACGAACAACAGCTCCGCACCATCGCCGGTAAATTCCTTGCCGCCATTGCCGAAGCGGGTCGCATCTATCGGTTTATTGCAGAACGAAAGGGGGCTGAAAATTTTGTAACGGAGATTTCGATGGACGAAGTTGAGTCGCCACAAACTCCTGTCGAAATGTTTTTTATCCTGAAAATGGTAGCCCACCAGCAGATTCCGGCACAAACCATTGCCCCTAAATTCACCGGAAGGTTCAATAAAGGAGTCGATTATGTGGGCGAAGCAGCCCAGTTTGCCCGCGAATTTGAAGAAGATATTCTGGTCATCGATTTTGCAGTGAAAGAATTTGGATTGCCCGAAAACCTGAAACTAAGCGTACATTCGGGCTCCGACAAATTCTCCATCTATCCCGAAATTGCGCGAATCATACAACAATACGATAAAGGCATCCATGTAAAAACAGCAGGAACCACCTGGCTCGAAGAGGTGATTGGCCTGGCCCTTGCCGGTGGCGAAGCACTCGAAACAGCCAAAACCATCTACAAAGAGGCGCTTTCGCGGAAAGCGGAACTTTGCGCCCCGTATGCCGATGTCATTGATATCAAGAGCAATGAACTTCCGTCGGCTGACGAAGTTGCGTCGTGGAGCAGCGAAAAGCTGGCCAACACTTTACGCCACATTCCGGGTCACCCCGACTACAATCCCAATTTCAGGCAACTGATCCATGTCGGCTATAAAATTGCTTCAGAGATGGGCGCGCACTACACCGACTTATTAAAAAAACATGCTGATTTAGTGGGAAGTTGTGTGGAGGAGAACCTTTTCGAAAGGCATATCTGCCGGCTTTTCGATATTAAATAAATTTATTAAAGATTACAAATCAGATATTTATGAAGCCATTTATGGATGAAAACTTTCTGTTGCAAACCAAAACTGCACAGATTTTATATCACGAACATGCGGCAGCCATGCCCATTTTCGATTACCACTGCCACATCAACCCCAAAGAGATAGCTGAAAACAGAAGCTTTAACAATATCACGGAAATTTGGCTCTACGGCGACCACTACAAATGGAGGGCTATGCGTACCAACGGGATAAACGAACGTTTCTGCACAGGCAATGCCTCCGACTGGGAAAAATTTGAAAAATGGGCTGAAACAGTTCCATACACATTGCGGAACCCACTGTTTCACTGGACACATCTGGAATTAAAGAAATTCTTTGGCATCAATAAAGTACTGAGCCCCAAAACTGCACGTGAAATTTACGATGAATGCAACGCAAAATTAAAAACCCCCAAATACAGTTGCAGGAATATTATTCAAATGGCCAATGTGCATACCATTTGTACGACTGACGACCCAACCGACACGCTCGAATACCATCAAGCTATCAAAGAGAGTGGGTTTGAGGTAAAAGTATTACCTGCATGGCGCCCCGATATGGCCATGACTGTCGAAGATAGCACAATATTCAACAGCTATGTGGACAAACTGGGGAAAGTTACCGACATCGAAATCAGCACATTCGACCTATTTATGGCCGCACTGGAGAAACGCCATGCCTATTTCCACAAAAACGGGTGTCGCCTTTCGGACCACGGACTTGAAACAGCCTATGCGGCCGATTATACTGATGCCGAAATCAGCGAAATCTTCAACAAAATAAGGAAAGGGCACCAACTCAACGGTGGAGAGATTCTGAAATTCAAATCCTGTATGTTGTACCGTTTTGGGATAATGGATTACAGCCGAGGCTGGACGCAACAATTCCATTTTGGTGCGCTTCGCAATAACAACAGCAGGCTTTTCAACAATTTAGGCCCGGATAAAGGATTCGATTCGATTGGCGATTTCGAATTAGCCCGACCATTATCTAAGTTTCTGAACCGGCTCGACAGCGAAGATATGCTGGCCAAAACAATTCTTTATAATTTAAACCCACGCGACAACGAATTGATAGCTACCATGATTGGTAATTTTCAGGATGGAACAATCGCCGGGAAATTGCAATTTGGTTCGGGCTGGTGGTTCCTCGATCAAAAAGATGGGATGGAAAAACAGATGAATGCCCTTTCGAACCTCGGGTTGTTAAGCCGTTTTGTCGGAATGCTGACCGATTCGCGAAGCTTCCTCTCCTATACCCGTCACGAATATTTCCGCCGTACGCTTTGTAATCTGTTGGGAAACGATGTCGAAAATGGTGAGATTCCGGCCGACATGGAACTTCTCGGACAGATGGTCGAAGATATCTCGTTCAACAACGCGTTCAAATATTTCAATTTCTGAGTCAACCTCCAGGAAAGAGGTTTTCGTACCTATAAAGTAAAAACAAAAAAATACAATCGATTGCATTAATTGCTATTTTTAGCTAATGCACAAATTATCAACTTTATGTCAAAAAAAATCGTAACCTTTGGAGAAATCATGCTCCGATTGGCCACTCCGGGTAACCTTCGGTTTGCCCAATCAAACGAATTAGTCGCGACTTTCGGTGGCGGCGAAGCGAATGTTGCCGTATCACTGGCCAATTTTGGCATCAAAACTGACTTTGTAACCCGTTTACCCAAAAATGATATTGCCGAAGCCTGTGCAATGGATTTACGCAAATATGGTGTGGGTATCGACAACATTATTTGGGGAGGCGAACGGATGGGAATTTACTTTCTGGAAAGCGGGGCCGTTTCACGTGCATCGAAAGTGGTTTACGACCGTGCCCATTCTGCCATTTGCGATATTAAACCCGGTATGATCGACTGGGATACTGTTTTTCAGGGGGCAGTCTGGTTTCACTGGACAGGTATCACGCCAGCCATTTCGCAGGGGGCAGCCGATGTAGTTGCCGAAGCCATCAAAAAAGCACAGGCCAAAAATATTGTCGTTTCATGCGACCTCAACTATCGCAACAAACTATGGAAATATGGGAAAAAAGCTTCTGAAGTGATGCCATCGCTGGTTGCCGGTTGCGATATTGTACTGGGCAACGAAGAGGATGCCGAAATGGTGCTGGGCATTAAACCAGAAGGAGTTAACATTACAGGAGGCCATGTTAC
>CAYOJD010000066.1:13027-18203 GCA_964404205.1 uncultured Prolixibacteraceae bacterium | reverse complement strand
GAAACCCGCCCGTAGCAGCCGTTCCGGTAAAGACATCGTGGAACATGGCATAAATCGAAGGAAGAATATTATCGACATTATGTAATATTACGGCAATCGCCCCAATAAAATAGATAATTGCCATTGCCGGAACCATTTTATCGGTCACCTTGGCGATTCGTTTGATGCCACCAAGGATAATCAGACCAAGGAAAAATGCCAGGATAGCACCGGTAACAACTTTATTGAGTCCCCAGGTAGAATAAACAGCATTCGAGATACTGTTGATTTGCGGCAAACTGCCTGTCCCAAAAGACGATAGAATAGTGGCAACGGCGAATATAGCTGCCAGCCATTTCAGGTTGAGGCGGTTTTTCATGTAATACATCGGGCCACCGGCCATTGTTCCGTCGGTTGTCTGTTCACGATATTTATGCGAAAGTGTGACCTCCACAAATTTAGTGGTCATCCCCAACAGCGCGGTAATCAGCATCCAGAAAAGGGCTGCAGGCCCGCCAAGATGAATGGCCAATGCTACACCGGCAATATTTCCTGTACCCACAGTTCCCGACAAGGCTGTCGAAAGTGCCTGAAAGTGAGAGGTATCACCCACATCGCCTTCTTTGTCAAACTTACCACGGACAATTTTTAAAGCATACTTTAAGTACCTGAACTGGGGAAATTTGAGGTAGATGGTGAAAAAAATGCCGGTACCGAGCAAAAGGTAAACAAACCATTGTGCCCCGCCGACATAACTGTCAATCTGGGCCAGAAATTCATTGAGTTGCCGCATAAAATCGTTCATTAAGTTATCTGTAAAAATATAAATATCGCACACACCGCAACAGAACAGCATACTTTTTGCCCGTTATTTTTCGTTCAATAACGATTATATAACATAAGAGCAGAAATAATAAAACGGTGCAAAGCGGTTAAATGGTTCCAAATAATCGGAATAAAAGAGATTGAAAATGGATCAGATTGAAAATAAAGATGTACTTTTGAAAGAACGAAAACGGCAAAACACACAACACAAAAAAATAGACGCCATGCTGCCAAAATTCTTATTAGCAGACAATTCACAAGTCCTGCCCGACACTATTTTTGTAATTCACACCGAAGTGCCCCGTTTTATTGTCGGGTGCGATATTGAAGGGTTCAACATCGATCAGGAGATACACTGGATCGATGATGAGCCGGCAAGCGAAGAACTTAAAACTGAACTTCTTGAACAAGCCGAAGAGTTTATGGAACTTGAACTGGAATATGAAGATGAGCTTGACGAAATGGACGAATCGGATAACGAAAACTAATACAAATTATGGAAATCATTGATCAGGAAAAACCTCAACGACTGACCCGAACCATTCAGGACAAAATGTTAGGCGGAGTTTGCGGCGGATTGGCCAAATACTTCAAGCTCGACCCGACATTGGTAAGGTTAGGCTATGTATTTTTAAGCATTATATCGGCTGCCTTCCCCGGTCTGCTTATCTATATCATCATGTGGATAATCGTTCCAACGGAAAATTAAGCTCAAAAATTTATCTGCCCGCTTTTTCAGGTTGCATAATCGGTTATGCAGCCTGTTATGATATTGATTACATTACAAACTATCTACACACAAAATGAACAGAAGAAATTTTATTACACGTACAGTTGTTGCAGGAGGTGCAACGGCTTTAGCCACGACCTCTTTGATGAATGCCACGGCATCGGAAACCCAACCATCGAACGGCTCAAAGTTTAAACTGAGGTATGCCCCCGGATTTGGGACTTTCCAGCAGTTGGCCGGCAACGATTTAGTTGACCAGATTAAATTCTGTGCAGATCAAGGATTCAGAGCCATGTTTGACAACGGTTTACCCGGAAAGACAGCCAAAGAACAGGAACTGATGGCCAACGAAATGGCCAAACGCGACATGCTGATGGGACCTTATGTACTTTATGCCGATTTTAGCAAGGAGTCGATGGTACTCCGGACCGCTGACGTCCGCGAAATGTTGATAAAGAAGGTTAAAGAAGGGATTGAAGTATCGAAACGAACGGGTGTTAAATGGGCCCTGATGGTTCCCGGCCGCTACAACGAACAAATGGACTGGGGATTACAAACAGCTAATGTGATTGACAACCTTCGAGAAATGAGCGATATAGCTGCCAAGGAGGGAATGATTATCGTACTTGAACCACTGAATAAACGTGACCATCCTGGACTTTTCCTTACGGGTATGGCTCAAACCTATGCCATTTGCCGTGCGGTAAACTCCCCTTCATGCAAAATAGTCGAAGATATGTACCACCAGCAGATTACGGAAGGCAACATTATTCCCAATATCGATAACTTCTGGTCGGAAATTGCAGCTTTCCACATTGGTGATAATCCAGGCCGTCGTGAACCAGGCTCCGGCGAGATTAACTACAACAATATTTTCAAACATATCAACGCCAAAGGATACGATGGTGTTTTGTGTATGGAACATGGCCGCAGCAAAGAGGGCAAAGAGGGCGAACTGGCACTTATCGAAGCTTATCGCAAAGCCGACAATTTCTGATTTATTATTCCGACGATGCGAACAAGTGGGGACAAATGCTTTCCTCCTCATGATTAACGCGACAATAAACAGAGCTTACGCACTTTCAACAATTAATTGATACAACAAAACCAATGAAACAAATTCAACTTTTAACCATTGCAGCCTTAGCGCTGTTTACCGCCTGTAACCAGTCGCCCGAAGCGAAGAAATTGTCGTGTTGCAGCGACGATTCGACTTCAGCTAAAACCTGCAGCGCGATGAATACACTCACCGAGCAAGAAAAAGCGGAAGGCTGGCAATTGCTGTTCGATGGTAAAACAATCGATCAATGGCACAGTTTTAACAACAATAATGCGATGCAGGGCTGGGGCATAGAAGATGGGCACCTCAAGTCGCTTGGCCTTGGTGGCGATACCGGTGGTGATATTGTTACCAACAAAGAGTATGAAAACTTCGAACTTAGCCTTGAATGGAAAATTGCCCATGGCGGGAACAGCGGAGTTTTCTATGGCATAATCGAAGATCCAAAATACCATGCAGGATACAATACAGGCCCTGAATATCAACTTCTTGACGATGTTGGCTTTCCTGAAAAAGTAGAAGAATGGCAAATGACCGGAGCCGATTATGGTATGCATCTGGCCGATAAATCGGTAAAAAAACTACAAATGGTTGGAGGTAACGAATTCAATACCACTAAAATTATAGTCAACGGTACGCATGTTGAACATTGGCTGAATGGCGAAAAGATTGTTTCGTTCGAACGCTGGACACCAGAATGGATGAAAATGAAAACGGAAGGAAAATGGAAAGATTACCCTGATTACGGAATGGCGAAAAAAGGGAAACTTGGCCTTCAGGATCACGGCAGCGTAATCTGGTTCAAAAACATTAAGATTAAAGAATTACCATCAACAGTACAATAACATTACACTCCATATACGATGAAAAAAATAATCCTGCTTTTTGCGTTGGCCATTGGGCTGAACAGCTTCGCCGCATCGCCCAAGAAAGTATCTCTGTTCAATGGAAAAGATTTGACCGGATGGAAAATCTACGGAACAGAGAAATGGTATGTCGCCCAAGGTGAGCTGGTTTGCGAAAGTGGGCCAGACAAACAGTATGGCTATCTGGCTACCGATAAGTTTTACAAAGACTTTGACCTTACCGTCGAATTTTTACAGGAGGCTGATGGTAACAGTGGCATTTTTTTCCGTTCGACCATCGATGGAACCAAAATTAGTGGCTGGCAGTGCGAAGTAGCACCTAAGGGGCATGATTCGGGCGGTATTTACGAATCTTATGGTCGTGGCTGGCTGGTTCAGATTCCCGACGAGAAGGAGAATGTGCTAAAACCAGGCAAATGGAACCAGATGAGGATTAAAGTGGTTGGCGACAGGGTACAAACATGGTTGAACGGCACCTTGATGACCGATTTCACCGATGCTAAAATTGGTGCAGCCAATGGCTCTGTAGCTTTGCAAATTCACGATGGCGGCGGAATTAAAGTTCGCTGGAGAAAATTAGAAATCGCTGAATTATAACGATAAAAAAAAAGCCGTCACCCGAAAGTTGACGGCTCTTTTGCGAAATAATCATTATCTTCAGAATCTTTTCATGGCCTCTTCCATCATCTGAATAGTTGCTGTTGCCCCGCTGCGCGTACATCCGGCTTCGCGAACAGCAATCAATTGATCGAGAGTTCGGACACCACCGGCAGCTTTCATTTTCACTTTAGGGCCGATACTTTTTTTCATCAACTCCAGTACCGGAATGGTCGCCCCCTGATAATTGTAGTCGCCATTGGGTTGTTTAACGAAACCAAATCCCGAAGAGGTTTTTACGTAATCAGCCTCTACTCTTGTGCAGATTTCGCATAACCTGACGATATCGGCCTCGCGGGTAACATAATCGGTTTCAAAAATAACTTTTACAATAGCACCATGTTCGTGGCATTTGCGTGTTACCGCTCCAATCTCCTGCTCAATATAGCTCCAATCGCCCTGCAAGGCTTTTCCGATATTGATAACCATATCGATTTCGACTGCCCCATCACGACAGGCCGTTTCGGTTTCATAAACCTTGACTTCGATCGTAGAATTTCCGGAGGGAAAGCCAATTACGCAACCGACCAGCACATCGGTACCATTCAGTAAACCAACGGCCTGCTTTACGGCATAAGGTTTTACACAAACCGAAGCCGTATGATATTTGGCCGCTACGGCACACTCACGTTTCAGGTCTTCGTCGGTTAGGGTCGGATGAAGAATAGAATGATCAATCATCTTTGCCAACGCCAATACTTTATCGTTCATTATTATTATTTTGAGGGTTATCTGTTCATTAATCCTTTTATTGATTCAAATATAAACAAATAACTTGTACGTACAAGTTATTTTGACAGTATATTTTAAAAAAAATGCCCCGAATAAACAGGGCAAATCAGTTTACTTTTTATCAAATAAAAAGGCTATGGCTTCAAATAGACAAGACTTATGGCAATATCTTCAAAATCTGAAGGAATTGGCAGTTTCACCCAATCGCTTTCGCTTCTCAGTTCAATCGGGCCTTTTTTCTCTCCGGTAACAGGGTTTACAACAACCAAAGAATAGTTTCCCTTGCCCATACGGAGTGAGATCTGGCAATTCTTCCCTCCATGCAAA
>CAYOJD010000066.1:10324-13017 GCA_964404205.1 uncultured Prolixibacteraceae bacterium | reverse complement strand
CCATGCAAATAGAGCGCATATTGCTTGTCCGGTTCAGAAAGCAAAGCATGGCCAGCTAGCGTCCCTCCGTTAAGAGCGAACGACACTTTGTCGGGTTTCATACTGATAAAATCAAACCCATTCATAAAGTCGCGTAAGGTTGCCAGTTGTTTGCGGTAGCTGATGCCTCCCCATCCGGGCGTAACATTATCAATGAGATATGTCCCATCCTCATTGCCAACGGTAAAAGAATAATCAAGGTTATTGTATAATGCCCCGCCCGACAAGATAAACTTCCAGGCTTCGCTCCGATAGATAAAATCGTTATGGGGCATAAAACCAGTCTCATCCAGACCTATCACTTTATTGAGCACCACGTTTTCAGATGCTGCATCGGGATAGGCGTAATGGAAATTGAAGATTGAGACGGCCGGATTGGGATTTTCTATCACCATTCCATAGTTGCTGATATTCTGGGCTATCAGGTGGCGATTGGGCAATTTCGATTCTTCATCGACAATTAATTCAGCTATGTTTCTTTGCCATAAGGTTGACGCTTCATTCGCCTCTTCAACCAGTTTTTGCCAGGCATACGGGTGAGTGAGCGTATCGGTCATGATGGTTTTTGCCAAATGTGGGTTATCGGACCAAGGTTCATTTTGAATCTCAAAAAAGATATTTCCGTACGGGTTTAGCTCCCTGACAATTTTTCGGACATATTTTTCCTGCACCTCCCAAAGTTGCCCGTTATCCATTGTATTGAACTTTCGGAAGTGGACCGAGTCGATACCATTGCTATTGTTTTTGAAATAAAACGGGCTTCGAATCCATTGATGATCAGTATAAAACGAAGTGAAGAGAGTTACCTCAACGACTATATTTTTGCTTTCGGCCAGCCCGATAAATTGATGTAACCGATCGAAAAAAGGTTGGTTCCATTGGGTCAAATCGAAAAGTGCCGAAACTGAATCCTGTTTCCAGGGTGTAAGCCAGAGGTTTGGGTCGGGATTCATTGTATTTGAAGTGATTCCAAAGTTGTTTCCCCCAATTTCGGAATATGGGCCAATGAAAATCCGGGTATAGTTAAACCCTTCGTCGGCAAGAGTCTTCAAGTATTTTTCGTGATCGAAACCACTGTTCATCACCGAACCATAATGTTCGCCTGACGTGACCAGAATGGTTGGTTTATCATTAAAAATAAAATAATTACCGTTTGATGGGTGCAATGCCAGAGGGGCAGCCTGTTTTGGAAGCGGGCTACACCCCCACCCTATTGCCCAAAGCAAAAAAATGAATAGATAATTAACAATATTTTTCATTTTGATTTAGTTTTTTCTGTTTACAGATATTTTATTTGGGTTGAAGGATATTCCAGAATTGACCGGCCATTTTTTCGGCATCGATGTGAATGAATGTTTTAATCAGACGTTGAAGATTCTCAGGTGGTGTTGTAGCAGTAATAATCTGGCACAATTCGGGACTTAAATAAGCTTCCACCAAGGCCAAATCCCACATTATGCGGATTTCGTCCTGCGGATTTTGCTCACGCCATCGGGTTTCAAGAATATTCTCCGTCAGATTTGATTCATTTAACCGGGCATATGTCTCATCGCGCTTAAAATGAAGCGGATAGGCAGCCTGAAGGCACATTACAGTTAGATCGAGACCTTCCAGATTAAGCAAATAATCAAAAGCATTCAAATCGTTGCGAATATTGAACTCATTTTTGTTCCATACTTTGGTCGACGGATCGTATTGTGCACCAAGCGCAAAACATCGGATGCGAGTTTTAATCTCGGGAGCTATAATCAAGGCAGTAGCCAGATTGGTCATCGCGCCAATGGTCAGTATATCGAGTTTTTCCCCTTCCGGGAGACTTTTAACAGCATTAATGATAGCTTGTGCAGCTTGCGAGTCACGCGGCTGCTGTTCACCCCAGGCACGACCAATCTGACGGTCTGCTCCTGTTGGATGAGCAATATCCATTCGTCCAAGCGATTTTAGAATTTGTTCGTTAAGCCGCTGACTTTCAGCAACTGTATTTAACCCTTTGGCTTGATAGGCATTCCATTTTTCAAATACAAGTAAATCGGGATTATTAAAATGCGCAGAACTTAATCCCACAAGATCTACAGATGGCTCTTTCACCAACCTTACGATGGCATACAGATCGTCCATTTCGTTACCGGTATCCGCATCAAGCCATACCTTTTGCCGCTGGGCAAATGAGGAACTAAATATCGAAATCAGAAGAAGAGCAAACATTAATCTCATAACAATCAGAAATTTAAAGTTAAAATTACAAATTACAAAAGCATAAATGTTATTTATTTACTCTTGCAATAATAGCAATCATATTATTTACATCAGGAGATTGAAGTACACAATAATCCCCGCCTCTTATTGGTTCATTCTCCATAAATTTAAGGGTTACAGGGTTGTACCAAGTAACGCTAAATTCTCCAATTGCGTTGAACAGGTTGATGGTGAGATTTTTTCCAGCTTCAACCCAGACAACATAACTTTCGCCGGGATTGGCCAGGCAAAAACGAGATGACACTAATTGCGGCATGGGTTTGCAGTTTTTTAAATCGAGCTCTTGGGCAACCTGTCGGGTGATACCCAGGTTTTTTCGCAATAATTCGAATTGCACATAATTACGAGACTGGGCGCAGGGGCTCAACCAGGCAACCCTGACCGTATCGGCACCGAGA
>CAYOJD010000066.1:0-10314 GCA_964404205.1 uncultured Prolixibacteraceae bacterium | reverse complement strand
ACTGAGAAGACCATCCCACGGGTCCATAAAAATAGGATTGTAGCCTTGCAAAAAGGCTTTCCATGCCCATTCGTAATTTCCTCCGCAGCCCCAAAGATGGTCGGTATCCAATATCACTACTTTATTGCTTTTCAGGTCGGAAAGATTGTAGCGCATATCGTCAAGAAACGAACTTCCCGGGTACATCCAGTCCATAGGCTCATCGGCGGGAGCAATCCAGTCGGCCGGACTGTTTTCGAGGTCGGCATTGAGCATTCGTGGCGAAACACGATGGCTCATGCCAATGGGGTGCTGTTTGGGCAGGTTCCGCTCTTTCTGCCTGATATAATGAATCATATAATAAGTCCAATCGATGGCGCCCCCTTCGTTTAGAATTTCGTACAATACATTATCGAACCCATTCACGGTTTCAATCACTTTGTCGACATATTTTAGCTGAAATGCAAGCAATTCCGGGTTCATCAAACTGTGGACGGTTGGCTCGGTATCCGAATCGACTTTTCCGCTTTTTGCACCGATTTTCTGGATGTTATTCGCCGGGTTCATGTAGTTCGATACCCAGGGGTCGATACTGGCAGTGCCTGTTTTGTCGAGGCTCCAACCCTGAAACAGCATTACTGAAACATAAATCCCGTTTTCAGAAGCAATTTCAATCCGTTCCTTTAGTCGGGTGAAATACTCCTCATTCCATTGATTCAGGTCGAATTGGGTCGTGCGTTTTTCGTCGTCTGATTTGAGCAACTTGTAAGGATGCGGAGAAACCACAATTGGTTCGGCTGAATACGACATCCCATATCGGTGTTCGAACATCCACAATCGGGTAAAATTCAGGTTTCTATCCGTCAAGTATTTGATGTATGCCTGATAATCGAACTTGAAAGGTTTTGTTTTGATATAGATATCCTGAACGTTATCTCAGGTGTGAATTCCTGTGAGATACACCACTTCGCCTTTTTGATTGGTAAAATAACGTCCGCTGGCTTTTAGCGTTCCTCCTGAAATGGGGTTTTGGGCTGAAATTCCGATATGAATAAATAGCCCAATACTAAATATTAGCAGTTTCTTCATTGTTTAACCTCCTGTTTATCAAATACCATATTTTGCCAAAATCTTTCTCACCGCTTCGCCCCAGGGCTGGTAGGCAGCGGATTGCAGGTGGCACCCGTCGGTGGTGAGTTCCTGAATCAGTACACCATCACGTGCGAGGAAAGCATTCAGGTCGATGTATTCGATTTTGTTTTTCAAACACCAGTTTTTTACCAGTTTATTCAGCTTCATCACCTTTTTATTGTCCTCCCTGGGGCCTGTTTTCAGGATGGTTGACTGAACCACCGGAATGATGTGGTTGCGTTGAAGTGAATCGACTGTAATCCTGTAGTTTTTGAAAATCCGATCAACAGGAACACCCAGCGAAATGTCGTTGATTCCGCCTTCAAGAAACCATATTTTGCTTTCGGGATGGTCATGCATTCCGTTTTTAATAGTCCAGATGAGTTGTCCGGTGGTGTAGCCCGGAATGCCGCGGTTGGCAACATCATTCCGGCCAAGCACTTCTCCCCACTTTCCCTGAAAGGTGATGGAATTGCCAAACATAACGATGTGTTTGGCATCGTTTGCCTGACACCAACCAGACAAGGGAAGAACGGTTATTATCAGAAAAAAGAGAAAAGATAAAGACTTCATATTGGAAAATTATGAATCAAAGACGAAAACTATTTTAGCCACTCAATCGCTGCCACGGTATAGGCAAACGGCACGTCCCACTGCTCCTGAGTGCTCCATTCCACCACATTCGATTCTTCCTGATAAGGCGTATCGTTGGCATAGCCGAGGAAACCCACCACCATGGCATCGGGAATTTTGTAGGCCACAAAATTGGCAGGAACCGGATGGCGGAATCCTACTCCCAACGCCAGGCAAAGATTCGCCGTGTTATGGCCTGTAGTCCATTGGAGCAATTTTTCGGCTTGTACCTGGTATTCAGGTTTTGCGAAAAGTTTACCCGATTTGGCCAAAAAATAGGCCTGCGACATCACTACTGCGCCATTTCCGTGAGGCAACTGTTTAGGAGCGTAAAGATGAATAAACGATCTCACAAAGCGATTTTCGGTGCCGGTAGGCCTGAAAAGCTGATTGGTCGGAAAAGGCGGATTGACATAAATACCATAAGGAGTATATCCAAAAGGGTTACATTGGGCATCGGCTAACAGAAATTTTGAACCATATTCTACCAGCGACTGCTTTACTTTTTCGCGTAAGTTTTCAGTACCGGGAATATTCAATTCCCAAAAGCGGAGCAGAGCGAGTGGTGGCTCACTGGCAAAAGCAATACTTCGGTAACCATCTTTCATGCCTTCTTCCATAAAATAACCGCTAAGCCCCGAATGGTTTATCTCCTGACAACCAAGCATCTCCGCTACAAGTGTTTCAATTTTTTCTTCGCTGATGAGTTTGCTTTTGCCGTTGTACAGTTCGCAGGCAGCCATTAACTCTTCAGCCACAAAAAGGGTACGGCGGTCGGTATTGTGCGCCTGACCATATTTCCACGCCTTTTCGGCCAAATACAGACAGAGTCCTTTTTCGTGGGGGGCAACCACCTGCATTGAGGCCATTTGAAAACGAACAAACTGATATTGTACCAATTGGGTATAATGTACACGCACAAAACGTTCGTCACCGGTCGCAGGAATTCCGTCGGTATCGTCTTTTGAATTGTTGGCAATGCAACCGGGGTGATTTTCCACCCACCAGCCGTCCTCATAAGTGTAGCCAAAGCGGAGCATCCCACCTGCTACATCTTCAAACACCAGACCATCGTCTGCAATCATGCGCTGGAAATAGGCATTTCCCCAACGAAGTTCGTCCAAAGCCTGCCGTTGAAAAACAGGATGCCCTTTTTGGCAAAGCAGTGTAAGTGCCTCCATATTTCCCTGAGTGAGCGACAACCACTTACGCCAGTCGCCCGCATCGTACCAGCCACCTGCAGAAGGCCAGAACGTGCTGTCGGAATCCAATTGTGCATCGTCGGTATGCAACATGGGGCGCACACCAGGAATATCAACACCAGAGCGCTGGTTTTGCAGAAAACTTAAAAAGCTGCGTTCGAGCCGTTCGTACAGGCGTTGTTCGATGGTGAAGGGCACAGTGAAAGCATATTCGCATTCAATCTGGTAAACACCTTCGGTTTTGTAATCGCTGAAATCAGCCTGCCAAAAAGTTCCCCACGAGGTTTCCTTTTTCTGAAGCATACCACTGTAAAGTGCGCCGTCGCCTGGATTGATGTAAGCTCCTTTATCAATGTCGATAGGAAAACGGAAAGGGAAAGGCTCCCAAACTTTGTCTTGGACTGGTACAGCCTTTCGGGGAATACGCCCTCCAACTTTGGTGATGTAAAACGGAATCTGGTTGGGCAACTTGGTTTTGCCCTGGTTTTTCACCCAGAATGTCACTGTTTTGGGTGATTCAGGACGGAAACCGAGTTGGGTGGTGGCCAGCTCGAATTGGGGTTGACCACTCGCACAATAAAAATTGCCTAAACAAAAAGCGAAAAATATTAGCAAAAATCTCATAGTAAAAATTTATCAGGTGGATATATTTAATTAACTGTTTTTGAAGCATCTTCCAATATTAGAATCCAATCGCATCCTCGTCCAGATTTTAACCATGCCAGTTCGTCGGACATGGCCGGGAGTTGATCGAATCGATGCGCTCCGTGATTATCGATCGCACCGATAAATCTAGACTTTCCGGTTCGGGGATCGAACCACCAGGCATTTACTTTCTCTCCGGAAATCAAATCCATCTTAACCGTTACAATATTTCCTTCGGGAATATATAAATAGGCATACGAAAGGGCACGGATGGCAGCACAATATCCTCCGCCCTCATCTTGCCCGGCAATAATCATTGTGGTATCTGGTTGTAAATCGTTCAGCGGTCTTGAAAGCATCAATTCTTTCAGGTAACCGACTTGGAATGAGCCAGGCAAATCGAGACCATGTTGCCAATCGGATTGAGTCATCGCTGAATGTTTCTTCCTGAATTGATCTGTAAACTGCCAAACCGGATGAGCACCATATGTATATCCTGCACTTCCTGAAAATACGCTCCAATAAGCAGTTTGCCGTACATCAGTTGAAGTAAAAAAACCGTTGTCAGCAATCGCATAATTAATGCCATGCCCTTCATAACAAGGCTCGGCATTTATGGTTGGCCTTGGATTACTCCGGTTCCAGTCGGCTAATGCCATTTGGTAGGCCCGACTATTATTAATAATGGCATGATATGAACCCCACATATCAAAATCGATCCATTCATCGTTATCAAACCATCGCGACGATGATTCGAATGCATGATGAGTCATCAGCGTGGTTGAATAATCAGCCTTACCATCCATCATTCTCACCCCATTTGTTCCGTCTGCAATTCCTTCGGCCATTGATCGCCAAAGCTTCAAACCTTCTTCTCGTTCATCAGGATGCCGATCTCCACCCAAGATCCAAATGATATTTTGAAATTCATGATATCGATTACCAAGAAACCAGCCGTAGTTATATGCCTGTTCACAAGTGTCGAATAAAGGTTTACCTACACGTGGGATAACCCACTCTCCCCATGTAGCAACCAATCCCATGTATAATCCCATGCTGCTGGCCAATTCAATTCCATAATCGATATGATCCCAGAAATCGTATTCATCTTTGACACCAAAATTATTCCCGGGTGTGATGGCCGGCCTTTCGGGATCTTCGTCAATAAACTGTTGAACACCATAGTAATTTGTCGGTTTATCGGCATGGATGAATTCGCTGATAACCATTGCCTGAATTACATTAAAACCCTTTTTCTTTCGGTTCTCCAGATAGGTTTTCATCTCCTCACGATTTAACCTTCTCATCATATCCCAACCAGTATCGGCTAACCAAAAAAAAGGAGTTCCGTCGTGGTGTTGTAAAAAATGAGGATTCTGAGCGTTCACTACAATCGGACCGTGCTCTATCCAGGGCTGAGAGACGGCTGGAGCGGTAAAAGCCATCAGAAGAAAAATTGTATACAAATATCTCATAATTAACTAATAATTAGCAGAACATTAATCCATATCAGATCGAGTTGCATTATTGATATTTATAAGGCAACTACAATTCAGAACACTGACAGGGTGGTATACAAACTTTTCAATACGGCATAATATCGCATACAAACCTGCTGATCAATTGTTTCTCTTAAAAACCATCATTACAAATTGGCCTTATTAAGGCCTGATACTTAAACCTGACAGTTGGTCGCTTACAATCAGGCATTTAATATTTAAATTAATCAAATTTATTATCAAACTGAATAGCTGTTCCCAATAGAATAACTTCCGGTATTACAATACAATTCAGCATAAATGCGCAACGCCGGATGAGAAGTAAAGAAACAGACCGCAATTTGCAATATGGGAGTTCCAGGAACGACTTTGAGTAAAAAAGCGTTTTTGTTGTCGGCCGCTATAGCCCGTAACTCTTGTTCCGATCCGGTAATTTCAATCTGGTAAAGCTGGCTTAGCGTTTTAAAGAAGGAGCCATCAACAAAAGGGCGTCCAACGAAATCAGCCAAAGCTTTAGCAGAGAACCAGTTATTCTCGAGCATCACAGGTATTTCACCGACATACCTGACACGTTCGAAATGGATGCACGGCTGCTGCAATTCCTCCTCACTCACAGGATAACTAAAATCTTTTTTCCAGCTTCTGAAATCGGGCTGTTGCAACATAATAGTCGAGACTTTCTCACCCACTGCTTCAGAAAAACCTTTGACATTAAGCAATCCCAACGACCTGCGCCTCTCGCGAACCCGACTTCCTTTGCCGTGAAACCTTTCGATAAACCCCTCCTTCATTAACTCATCAAGCGCTTTTCTGGCTGTTGTACGGGTAATGCAGTACTGTTGGCACAACTCATGTTCCGACGGCAGATAATCGCCTACTTCATAGATTCCCTTCTGAATCTGCGACTTCAGAAAATCTTGAATTTGTCGGTAACGTGAAAGTTGCATGTTTAGCTGTTTGATGAGCAAATATAACGATTCAACTTGTACGTACAAGCAAATTGATTATTTTTTCATCAATGTACTATTAAAAAAAAACCGCTGTTGTCATCTTAAATGGACAAAAGCGGTTTTTTTACTATAACCAGTTTACTGGGTTACTCCGGACAGCTTTTTAATCAAATCGGTCTCTTCAATTTTATACGGAGTACCATCCGGTCGAAAGATTTCGTGAAACCAAAGCGGTGGCTCCGAACCATCAGTAATTGGTTCATCCCAAGCATATTTAGTATTGCTTTTACCTGCAACCAATCCCCAGTTGATAGCAGCAATATTTTGCTCTTTCAGCATCGGCATAATGGTCGAAAAGAGGCTATTGTTACGGCGAGCCATATATTCGGTGCAGATGAGCGGCCTTCCATAGCGTTTCAGCGTATCAATAGCCAACTGATGCGCTTTCTGATTATCGTAATTGTGATAAGTGATCACATCCGAGTTTTCAACCTGAAATTTATTCAAATCGCTAAGCGGTAGGCTCCATACACCAGCAGACAAAGGCTGCATGGGATTAACTTTCCTTCCCCATTCAAAAACCTTTTTGAGTAATGGCATCGAGCGGTTACCATAGCCCGAATTCCCTGGTTCGTTGTACAAGTCCCAAAGCAAAATTCGCTTGTCGTTTTTGAAATACCCCATGACGTCGGCCACATACTTTTCAAGTAAAGTCATCAATTCAGGCTGTTCGAACAAGAGATCTCCGGGATCGCGAACCCAGCCCGAATTATGCACACCTGGCTTGGGTTCGGGTTGTTTTCCAGCTTTGTAAGTAGGGTTCCAGCAATCATCGAACAAAACAAAAATGGTTTTAATGCCTTGTTTATCGGCAATCGCCAAATATTTATCCATTCTCGCTTTAAAACCTTTAGGGTCAACTTCCCATGCCACATGATGCAAATAAACGCGCATACAGTTCATCCCTATTGAACTGGCCCAACCCAATTCGCGCTCAATGGTTGTCGGGTCAAAACTATCGGACTGCCACATTTCCAGCTGGTTTATGGCTGAACTTGGATTAAAGTTGCACCCTCGCAACCATCCCTGTTGGGCATACCAATCAGCAACTTTCGCCTCGCTCCAGCGATTGGCATTTGGTTGGGCAAACAAATTGGCAGCAATTGTTACAAAGAAAATGAACAAAAATAATTTCGATTTCATGTCAGTTGGTAATTTTAGTTTGTGAAAAGCCAAAAATATAAAATCAAACCATTGGGTCAAACATGCCAATCGAACAATTTAGATTTATGATTAATAGACTAATCTGGTATTTTAGTTGTTAGGTATAACTTCAATCGTAAATGTAAAAAAAGGCTCATGTGTTGCAAGGCCAACCACTCTTAAAAAAGAATGGTTGGGCCTTAGGTTTAAATATTAAAAAAATCTCGACTCCTTTATTCTATAAACTAATCATCGTTATTTACAATCTAACACATTATGTGTTATAATCGAAGCCCGCCTACGAAAAAACCAATTACAATCTATAAAAACAACTCATGGGCATTTTCTAGAATAATCCATCGATGGAAAGATATCGCTCACCTGTATCGTACGAAAAAGTAAGAATGGTTGCTCCTTTGGGGATTTCAGGTAATTTATGGGCTATAGCAGCCAGCGATGCCCCCGATGAAATTCCGACAAGCAAACCCTCTTCTTTAGCTGCTCGCTGGGCATAGGTAAATGCATCGTCTTTAGCCACCTGAATTACGCCATCGAGCAAATCGGTTAACAAATTCTTTGGAATAAAGCCTGCTCCTATTCCCTGAATCGGATGTGGACCGGGCACGCCCCCACTTATTACAGGTGATGCCTGTGGTTCGACTGCAAAAACCTTTAACCGAGGAAATTTTGCCTTTAACACTCTGGCAACACCAGATATATGGCCACCGGTACCAACTCCTGTAATCAGATAATCCAATCCATCAGGAAAATCGGCAAGAATTTCGCTTGCTGTTGCCTTTTCATGGATCTCAATATTGGCCGGATTTTCGAACTGCATCGGAATCCATGCCCCGGCAATTTCGGCTGCAAGTTCCTGCGCTTTTGCAATAGCCCCTTTCATCCCTAACTCGCGGGGGGTAAGGGCTAGTTCAGCTCCGTAGGCAGTCAATATCCGGCGACGTTCAACCGACATCGATTCAGGCATGGTCAGAATCAAACGATAGCCCTTTACAGCAGCCACCAACGCCAACCCGATTCCAGTATTCCCCGACGTTGGCTCAATAATTACGCTTCCAGGTTTTAGCAGTCCGCGCTTCTCTGCGTCTTCGACCATTGAAAGGGCAATACGATCTTTGATGCTTCCGCCTGGATTGGTTTTTTCAATCTTGGTGTAAACGGTATAACCCTCCGGATAGAGATGGTTAATTTTTACATGCGGGGTATTCCCGATAGTTTGAAGAATGTTTAAGTACTTCATAAATTGTATTTTGAATTAAAAAAAAACCTTCCTAAAGGGGAAGGTTTCAATATTTACATGATGATTCTTTGCTCTTGAAATCACACAAAAACCTTCCGTTTATTGCTTACACAACAACACATCAAAAGGCTTATATGTTTACTGACATTTGTCATATTTCAAAAATACGGAAAAACCGGAGAAAAGTTATCAGACCAATCGCTTTTTTATTTCTTTTTGCAATAAAACATTGATCTCGTTATCAATAATAAACAACAAATCAAATAATTAACTAAGAAATTTTTTACGTAAGGCCTCAATCTCGCGCTCGCCAATTGGCTGAAGTTCGCCCACGGGAACACCCATTGTCAGCGATTTAGCCGAAAACTCAGCGACTTCCAGTCTGTCGAATGTTTGCAACAATTTATCTCCAGTCACTATCACCGAATCATTTTCGACAATTACAGCTGGTGTATCCTTCGATATGGTTTTCAGAATCGTATCTTTTCCTTTAAAATGGCTTCCAAACGGTACATTGGGTACATCCTGAAGGAAGATCCAGCTTTCGGGAATCGTACGAACGTCGAATTTTTCGCCAGTCACGCCAAAGGCCATCAAATAAGGCGATTGTGTTAGAATAATTGAATTGATATGTGGGTTGCGTTTGTAGAGCTCCTGATGCAGCCAAACCGAACGACTGGGAATTTTACCTGGCTCGCGTTTTCCGCCTTTAATCTGAACAATGTCGTCAAGATTGATGTCCCAACGCAAAACATTGGTTGGCGTAATAAGAAAATCGTTTCCGCGCCAACGAACCGATACTGTCCCGTATGAACTGATCATCAAACCCTGATCACAGGCACGACGGACAATTCGGGTAATCTCTTCCCGCTTTTCACGCTCGTCCGAAGGGTGTTCGACATGGGCCATCTGCGGCTGCAAAACAGGTATCTGGGCCTCGAAAGCATCAATCTGCTCATCGGTCAGCGTCTTTACTTTGCCAATCGTTTTGGCATTAATAATGGTGCGTGCACAAAATTCCAAGGTTTCAAACCGCTGAAAAGCATCTTTCATATCGCTGCCGCCAACCACGGTGCCGTGATTTTCCATAATAACAGCACTGAAATCACGGGCAAATTCATCGGCTATCTTTTGCCCCAACTCTTCGCTTCCGGGCAGCGCATAACTGGCGTATCCTATTGGACCGCATATATATTTGGCTTGAGGAATTACATTGGTATCGGGAATTACTCGGGCGATACTGAACGATACCAATGACGGCGGATGAGCATGAATGATGTACTTCAAATCGGGTCTGATGAGGTAAATTGCCCGGAGAAAGGGAAACTCGGACGAGGGTTTGTGAGGCCCTAAAATCGTCCCGTCAGCTTTGACACAATTAATATCTTCGGCACGTAGGTTACCTTTGTCGATTCCTGAAGGAGTAATCCAGATGTCGCCTGCTTCGTCGATAATCGAAACGTTTCCTCCAGAAGTGGTTGTCATTCCGCTGCGATATATTCGGCTAATAATCTTTACAATCTGGTCACGCGGGTGCATCAAATCAATATTCAAATTGTCCATTTCAACAATAAAATTAGTTATTATGAATTAAATTAATGAGGAAATTGCTTTCTCAACTTTTTGCCACTTTTCGGCGGTAATTTTCAACCTCCCAGTTATCGATAAAATCGATTTGCTCCGGTGTCATAAATTTTGGGCCGCCAAAATTTTCACTATAAAAACTGATTTTTAAGATATTTTCGAAAACCTCGAGTACATTCAGCGCTGATTTCACACTTTCTTCGACAGCGACAATCCCTTCGCCTTCAAGC
>CAYOJD010000065.1:401-18750 GCA_964404205.1 uncultured Prolixibacteraceae bacterium | reverse complement strand
CAGGATCAAACTCTCCGTTGTATAGAAAATTTTTAATATCTTGACTCTGTCTATTAATCTTGGACTTTTTATAAAATATCCAAAATATCGGATTTTTCACCTTTCGTTATTATCCAGAATTGACCAGGTCGTTCTTGTACTTTCGTTCTTAACTTTTACCTCGTCTTCTTTCCTTTTCTTAAATATCTTCAATGAACGTTGTTCCTATTCTCTTCATCTCTCTGCCCCTTTTTTTCAGGCGAAAGTGGCTGCAAAAATAACCACTTTTTTTACCCTGACAAAATCTTTCTTGCGTTTTTTACGAAAAAATATTTTTGTCGGTAACTTTACCTGAACGGCTTTCATGATTTTGAATGAACACTTGTTGTTCCGTTTCTTCAGCATATCGACTTAAGAACTGATGTCGCTTCGAAAACGTGGGTGCAAATGTAGTGATTAGTTTAATTTAAACAACATCTCATGAAAATATATTCTAAAAAAACGAAGCTTGTTTAAATAAAGACTAAAATCGCTAATTTACTGGCAAATACAACTCACACGATTAACTCAATATAGTGAATAATTGATTCTTGTTTTAAACAGAACAGTAAAATCAGCTCAATTGAGCATCGAATATTGACAACAAATGCGCTAAAACCTGCTTTTTTATCTCTTCGAAATTTTGCCTGCAACCAAGTTCCTTTTCGATTGAAGTTACACCTCTATCGGTAAAACCGCATGGATTGATGTGTCCGAAATAGCTTAAATCGGTATTAACATTTAGCGCAAAACCGTGCATGGTAACAAACCGGGAGCTCTTAACCCCGATAGCGCAGATTTTTCGGGCAGTTGGTTTACCTGAATCAACCCAAACGCCGGTTGCATGAGGGTCACGCGAAGCCGTGATTCCAAGTTCAGCCAGTGCCAATATGATCGCTTCTTCCACATTATATATATAGGTACGCAATCCAATGTTGTAGTTTTCCAAATCGAGAATTGGATAACCCACCAGCTGCCCGGGTCCGTGATACGTAATATCGCCACCTCTGTCAGTCTTAAAAAAAGTAGCCTCAGCCGCCTGAAGTTGAATATAATTCAGAAGTAAATTATGTTCGTCGCCACTCTTTCCTAATGTATAAACATGCGGATGTTCGACAAAAATCAGGTAGTTGGGCGTTTTAGCATCTGTAGCTTCCGAAAACTCCTTATTGCGCAACTTGATGTTGATAATCTCACTCATCAACTCCTCTTGCTTTTCCCAAACCTGTTTGTATTCACCCAGGCCGAAATCGAGATAGGTAATTTTCCGGTTCATGGCATTTCACTTTTACGAATGTGCTTTTCGGCGTGATAGGACGAACGGACCAGCGGGGCACTCTCCACGATGCGAAAACCCCGCTTTAATCCTTCTTCTTTTAACCAGTGGAATTCATCGGGGTGAATATACGCCACCACTTCGAGATGATTTTTTGTGGGCTGAAGGTATTGTCCCATGGTAAATATCTCGCATCCGGCAACGACCAAGTCATCCATCGTTTTCAGAATCTCGTCGCGCGTTTCGCCCAACCCCAGCATGATACCCGATTTGGAAACCGTTCCGGAAGCGGCAATGGTACGGATAACATCAAGGCTTACCGAGTATTTTGCACGGCTCCGCACCTGAGGGGTAAGTCGCTCGACAGTTTCCAGATTATGAGAGATAATCTCTGGCTTTGCATCAATCACCTGAGTGATAAGCTCGGTTTTGCCATCAAAATCGGGAATCAATACCTCAATTGTTGTGTTTGGATTGACCTCTTTTATCATTTGAATAGTTGCAGCCCAGTGTGAAGCTCCGCCATCGGGCAAATCGTCGCGGTCAACCGATGTTATCACAGCATGTTTTAGCTGCATTAACTGTATCGATTTTGCCACTTTAGCAGGCTCTTCATTGTCGACCGGAAGCGGTTTTCCGGTTCGGGTCGCACAGAACTTACACGAACGGGTACAGATTTCGCCCAGAATCATGAGTGTCGCTGTTCCGGCACCCCAGCACTCCCCCATATTGGGACACTGACCGCTGGAACAGATGGTATGCAATCCATGCCCGGCAACAATTCCTTTCACCTTACGGTAATTGGTCCCGAGCGGAAGTTTTATCTTAAGCCAATCGGGCTTCCGTTCTCTTTCCATAATTCTATCAAATTGGGTTGCCAAGATAACCATTTTCGATGGCATTAGTTTCATCTAACTTCAATCCTGACTAAGGGAGCAGCCCCCATTGCATCGTTCTTTTTGTTATTTTCGCCAGCCACACTATTATATATTATAAATGTCGATGAAAGTTACAGCAGTATTTAAAAGTTTTCCCGGCACATTTTGGATGGCCAATGCCATGGAATTGCTCGAACGATGGGCCTGGTACGGCTTCTATATCTTATTTGCACTTTACCTTACCAGTTCGACCGATACCGGCGGCCTCGGTTTCTCGCAAACCGAGAAAGGGCTGATGATGGGAATCGGTACGGCCATTCTCTATTTTCTGCCTCTGCTGACCGGAGCAGTAGCCGACAGAATTGGCTATCGAAAAACTTTATATATTGCCTACACCGTTTACACCCTTGCCTTTTTGCTGATGCCACGCTTCTCCTCATTTGCGGCCGTTTTTGTAATTTATCTCTTTCTGGCAGTCGGAGCCGCATTGTTTAAACCCATTATCTCGGCAACGGTAGCCAAAACAACCAACGAGGAGACCTCCTCAATCGGGTTTGGCATTTTTTATATGATGGTAAATATTGGGGCTTTCATTGGCCCATTTGTAACCAGCTATTTCAAGAAATTTTCGTGGGATTATGTCTTCTACTCATCAGCGCTGGTGATTGCAGCCAACTTTATACTGCTTACTTTTTTCTTTAAAGAACCTGTAAAAAACCAAAATTCACAATCGTTGCCTTTCGGGAAACAGATTCAAAAAATTTTCAGCAATATCTGGGAAGCTGTCCGCGATTGGCGATTCTTTCTATTTCTGCTAATCGTATCGGGCTTCTGGACCATGTACAACCAATTTTTCATGACACTCCCCGTTTTCATCGAACAGTGGGGAAACACCTCAGTTGTGTACAGCTTTTTGGCACAAACCTGGCCCTGGCTGGCGCATAAATTGGGGACCGCCGAAGGAACCATTCCAGCCGAGTTGATGATAAACGTTGATGCAGGATTTATTATTCTGTTCCAGATTCTGATTTCATCGATTGTCATGCGGTTTCAACCTTTACGGGTCATGATAACAGGAATTGTTACCGCATCAGTGGGGATGGGACTCAGCCTTGCCACGCAGAACGGGATGTTTATGATTGTAGCGATTTTCATTTTTTCGATCGGCGAAATGTCAACATCGCCTAAGATAACCGAATATATCGGCCGAATAGCCCCTTCCGACAAAACGGCGCTTTATATGGGTTGTTCATTTATTCCGGTAGCCATTGGCTTTTTATTTGCGGGAGTCGTTTCCGGGAATGTGTATCAGGCCTTATCTGATAAAATTACACTGGCTCAAACCGAAGCCATTGCCCGCGGTATCGACATTCCGCAAATCAGCCAAAGCTTTTCGCAGAACGACCTTTTGCAACATATTGCTACCAAAATGAATATGAACACACTGCAACTCACCCAATTCCTTTGGGATAAATACCATCCCTCATCCATCTGGATTGTGGTTACCGGAATTGGTTTGGTGGCTGCCACCTCGCTGATGATTTACGACAAGTTTATCATGAACAAAAAATAGTTCCATTTTCAGGAATACGACCATGGGCCCAATCTCTCTTTAATACTTGATTCAGTACCACTTATTTTTTCGTCCAATTGTTTTTTTCAAAAAAATATCTACTTTTGCAGTCCCGATTTTATCCTTATTTGTTGTTGATAAAGCGGTCGTGGCAACAACCTTAGCAAAAATTCGCAGAAATGCGGAACTGTTGCATCGGTGCTGAAGTCAGGTGAAACAACAAAATTAGGATTGTATCACATTAAAAAATTGGAAAAATAAGTGGACACTTTAAGTTACAAGACTGTATCGCTTAACAAAGCAACAGCACAAAAAGAATGGGTTGTGGTTGATGCCACCGACCAGGTAGTAGGACGACTGGCTGCAAAGATTGCGCTGGTTCTCCGCGGAAAACACAAGCCGGGTTACACCCCGCACGTTGATTGTGGTGACAACGTTATCGTTATCAACGCTGAGAAGGTTAGGTTTACCGGAAAGAAAATGACCGAAAAAGAGTATGTACGCTATACCGGTTACCCGGGTGGACAGCGTTTCGAAACTCCTGCCGGCTTAATGAGAAAATTCCCTGAAAGAATTTTGGAAAAAGCCGTTAAAGGTATGTTGCCGAAAAACCGTCTCGGAAGCAAACTCTTTACCAACCTTCATGTTTTCGTTGGCGCTGAACATGACAAACAGGCACAGCAGCCAAAAGTTATTAACCTGGACAATATTAGATAAGTATCATGGAAGTAATTAACGCAATTGGCAGAAGAAAAACTGCTGTAGCCCGTGTATACCTTTCTGAAGGCAAAGGCAACATCACCATCAACAAACGCGAATTGAACGAGTATTTTCCGGTAGGAACCCTGCAATACGTGGTTCAGCAGCCCCTTCACCTTTGTGAAGTTGCCGGTAAATATGATGTAAACGTAAATCTCGACGGCGGCGGTCTTACCGGTCAGGCTGAAGCGCTCCGTTTGGGCATTTCACGTGCACTGTTGAAAATCAACGAAGGAGAATATCGTCCGAAACTGAAAGCAGCCGGATTCCTTACCCGCGACCCACGTGAGGTTGAGCGTAAGAAACCAGGTCAACCGAAAGCACGCAAACGCTTCCAGTTCTCTAAACGTTAATCCTCTCTTCACAGAGATATTTTTAAACTTGTTTAGCATCTAAATCATCCGGACTCCCGCCCAAAAGCGGGACTACCGGCTGATTGACTGAACAGAAAGTAAACAACTCAGAACAAAATGGCAAGAACAGAATTTAAACAATTGCTCGACGCAGGTGTACACTTTGGCCACCTCAAACGCAAATGGAATCCGGCTATGGCTCCCTACATTTTTATGGAGAAAAACGGAATCCACATTATCGACCTGCAAAAAACCGTCGTTAAAATCGACGAAGCGGCCGATGCGCTAAAACAGATTGCCCGCTCAGGCCGCAAAGTCCTTTTCGTGGCAACCAAAAAACAGGCAAAATCAATCGTAGCCGACAAAGTAATCGCAGTAAACATGCCCTACGTTACCGAACGCTGGCCCGGTGGTATGCTCACCAACTTCCCCACTATCCGCAAGGCAGTGAAGAAGATGTCATCAATCGACAAGATGATGAAAGACAGCAGCTGGGACAACCTTTCGAAACGTGAAAAGCTGCAAATCAGCCGCCAACGTGCCAAATTAGACAAGGTATTGGGTTCTATCGTTGATTTGACCCGTCTTCCTGCAGCCCTTTTCATTGTCGACGTAATGAAAGAAAAGATCGCCGTACGCGAAGCACAACGTCTGAGTATCCCGATTTTCGGTATGGTTGACACCAACTCCGACCCGAACGGTATCGATTTCGTTATTCCGGCGAACGACGATGCATCTCAGTCAATCGATCTAATCGTAGGCATCATGTGCGAAGCGATCAAAGAAGGTTTGTCTGACCGCAAAGTTGAGCGTGAAAAAGACGAAGAAGACGAAAAACCGGTTGCCAAAAAAGGTGGCCGCAAGGCAGTAGCCAAAATCATCGTTGAAGACGAAGAAGTTGAAGAAAAAGAAGAAGAGATCAACGACGAAGAACTCGAAGATATTCTTAGCGATGATGAAGATCTGGCTGAAGAAGAAGACGAAGATCTCAAATAATTTCATTCATCAATCTTAAAATTTTATATCACAATGGATATTTCAACTGCTGATGTAGTAAAGTTGCGCAAAGCAACCGGAGCAGGAATGATGGATTGCAAAAACGCACTGGCCGAAGCCGAAGGAAATTTTGACCGTGCTATCGAAATCATTCGCGAGAAAGGTAAACTGGTAGCCAGCAAGCGTGCCGACAGAGAATCGTCTGAAGGTGTTGTTTTGGCAAAAGTATCGGCCGACAAAACCTTTGGTGCCGTGATTTCGCTCAACTGCGAAACCGACTTCGTTGCCAAAAACGAAAACTTTATTGCATTGACCGACAAGATTGTTGAAGTTGCTATCGCCAGCAAAAGCGCCAACCTCGATGCAGTTAAAGCATTGCAGATGGATGGCCGTACCATTGGCGAGCAGGTAATGGAACAAACCGGCATTATCGGTGAAAAAATTGAGTTGCCCTACTACGATTGTATCGAAGCTGCTTTCGTGGTTCCTTACATCCACCCCGGAAACAAACTGGCCACCTTGGTTGGTTTCAGCAAAGTTGTTGACGTTCAGGTTGGAAAAGACGTAGCCATGCAGATTGCGGCAATGAGCCCGGTAGCCATCGACAACGATGATGTTGCAGCTGAAATCGTTGAGCAAGAATTGAAAATTGCCAAGGAAAAATTCCGTCTGGAAGGCAAACCCGAGGCGATGCTCGACAAAATTGCACTGGGTGCACTCAACAAATTCTTCAAAGAAAATACCTTGTTGAATCAGGATTTTGTTAAAGACAACAAAATGACCATTCGTCAATACCTGGGCAGCATCGACAAAGATTTGAAAGTAACTGCTTTCAAACGCTTTACCTTGAACGTGTAATTCAGATTACCATTCATACCGCTAAGAGCTCCGGCAACGGGGCTCTTTTTTTGTGCCTACTAAACCCATTGCTTGGCCAAAAACCATTTTTAATGTAAGTTTGTAACAGAAAAGTAAATACTTATGGTAAAATATAAAAGAGTACTGCTTAAACTCTCCGGCGAATCGCTGATGGGGGTTCAACAGTACGGAATCGACCCGGCAAGGCTTTCGGATTATGCTGAACAAATTAAAGAAGCAGTTCAATTAGGCATAGAAGTCGGAATCGTTATTGGAGGAGGAAATATATTTCGAGGGCTTAGCGGTGCGTCGAAAGGCTTCGACAGGGTAAAAGGCGACCAAATGGGAATGTTGGCAACCGTCATCAATAGCCTGGCCCTCAACTCAGCCCTGAAAGCCATAGGTGTAAAATCGCGCGTACTGACAGCCATTCGGATGGAACCAGTCGGCGAGTTCTATTCGAAAGACAAAGCCATCGAAATCCTCGAGCGGGGCGAAGTGGCCATACTGTCAGGCGGAACAGGCAATCCATATTTTACCACCGACACCGGATCATCGCTTCGCGGAATCGAAATCGAAGCCGATGCAATGTTGAAAGGAACCCGCGTTGATGGCATTTATACCGCCGATCCGGAGAAAGACCCCACTGCCACCAAGTTCAGCGAAATCTCTTATGATCAGATTTATCAACTTGGTTTAAAAGTGATGGATCTGACGGCCACAACCATGTGTAAAGAGAACAATCTCCCCATCGTCGTTTTCGATATGGATACCAAAGGAAACCTGCTGAAAGTACTTAAAGGAGAACCAATCGGTACAGTTGTCCACCCTTGATTATCAACGGCAGGACTATTGCCATTTCAATATTTTTATTATTTTCGTTAATCATTATCAAGCTGTTAAAAAATATTTTCATTATGAACGAAGAGATTCAAATGTTAATAGAAGAGACCATCGAAAGAATGGAACATGCCATTTCACACCTCGATCATGAACTGGCCCATATCCGCGCAGGAAAGGCCAGTCCGCGAATGATAGAGAGTGTTCATGTCGATTACTATGGGTCGATGACCCCAATTATGCAGGTATCGAACGTGAGTACTCCCGATGCCCGCACCATCGCCATTCAGCCTTGGGAGAAAAAGATGATTCAAACCATCGAAAGGGCCATTATCAATTCGAACCTTGGTTTTAATCCAGAAAATAACGGGGAAATTATTCGCATCAATGTTCCGGTACCGACCGAAGAGCGTCGTCGCAACCTGGTAAAAGATGTGAACAAAGAGGGCGAAATTGCTAAAGTCAGCATCCGTTCGGCCCGTAAAGATGCCAACGACCACCTGAAAAAGATGCTCAAAGCCAAAGAGATATCGGAAGACATGGAAAAAGACACTGTGGAAGAGATTCAGCAGTTAACAGATAACTACACCAAAAAGGTTGACTCGATGATGAGCGCCAAAGAGAAAGAGATTCTCACCGTATAATTCCAAAGAGCTGCCTGATGCAGCTCTTTTTTTTTCGAACCTACTTCCATTTCCAGGGCAGAATTTCAAACTCTTTCCGAGGCGAAAAGCGATAGGCTACATTGAACCGCAGGTTCCCGGCACTCCAGCGAATGTGTGTCCCACGTACTGACGTTGGTGATAATAGTTGATAATTGACCAACGAAAACCCCACGAAAAGCCTGTCGAATTGATAGCCAGTTGCCACCCTTTCATTGAAACTATAGTTTACAATTGTTTTTTGATGTGTCGAACCGTCGGTGTAAAAAAGCTTGTTGGCCCCAATCCCCAGGCTTGAATTGAGTGATAACATCAGGAAAAATCGTTTGGCAATAATGAAGTTATAGGCATAACCTGCCGTAAGGTTTACCGTATAAACATTCCATCGGTTAAAATCGGCACCTCCAAAAAAGTTAGGGTTCTGAACAAAATAGGGAACAAACGAGGAGTCGGCTCGCGAACTAACCCAATAGGTTTCAATCCCTAACATTGGTTCGCCCGCACTTTTCTTCTGCCGTGCATTTTGAGTAAAGGGAGCCCTCACACTGAACCGTTTGGCATTCATGTTGGTGTAAATCCCAAAACCGGCCGATAGGGTTTTTAAATCATCGCGCTGATAATAAATTCCCTTTTTGGACATCTCTATAAAATCGGAAGTATTCGATAAATACTGTCCTTTGTAATAACCTGAAAAGAAATCGATGGTAAAACGTGGGAAATAGAGATGAGTCTGCAAATCGAGGTGATCCGTTTTACCATACCTTTTGCTGTCGGGAGTTGTAAACGGAAAAACCAAACCAATATTCAGCACCAGCATTTTGTAATTTACTCCGGCACCAACAGTAAACCCATTTGAAGGGCGATAAAGCAGATTGATTTTTTGTCGCGAATCGACCAGATTTTGAACCGAGTACTTTTGAGAGGCATAACTTCTGAAAATAAAATCTTTCGAATAATCTTCGATATAAGTGGTATCAATCTCGGGCTTCAACCAGTTCCTAAACTTACTTTGCGAATAGACAGGCGAAGTTACAACGGAAAACAGCAACAGGAAAAAAAACAGTCTATTCGGAGCAAGGCGCATGGAATAATTTTTTCTGTAGTGCAAAAATAGAAACAAAAAAAGAGGGAAGCCCCTCTTTTTTAATTATTGTTTCTTAATCAGCAACCACACATCACCATATTTTGCAAACTTCTGCCGAATTTCGGCAACGCGGCTGCGGGCTGTCGATTCGTCGTCGTAACTGTTTACACTTACACGGTAAAGACCGTTTTCGTTAACCAAAATACCCGGATAGAAGTTTTCTTCCATCAACTGTTTTTTAAACTTCTGGGCATTTTCGTAAACACTGAAACTTCCCAGGATGACATAAAACCGTTTGGTGCCAAAACCGGCCTCTTCGCCCTGAGCTGCCGAAACCTTCTCTTCTTTCGATGTTACTGAAGGTACAGCTGGTTTTGTAACAGGGGCGGGGGCAACCTCTTCCTGTTGAACAGGCTCCGGTTTGGGAGCAATTTTCTGGGTCTTACACCCAACAGCAACGATTACGAGCAGCAAAAGTGCGATTTTAAGTCCTTTCATTTTTCTCTATTTTGAATTATTCAACTAAGTTTCCATTTATTGATAAAACGAAAATAACAATATTTTAAGAATAAATCCAGAAGATGAACCGATAAAGTTTCGAACAGATAGATTGTTCTGACAAAATTTGAATCTGCTGAATGATAAACATCAAGCTTCATAAAAATATTTTTTAAGCTGGTATTAAATTCAGTCGATTTATCATATATTTGGAAGAGAATCTCACGAACTTAAAAATAGTCCGTCATGCAAAACGCCAAAGATCCGCTAATATTTATCGTGGAAGACAATCACGTGTATAACAAGCTGGTTGTCAGCTATCTTAAATCTAAAAAATTTAATCGCGTCGAGAGTTATTTAAGCGGTGAAGAGTGCTTGAGCAATATTCATAAGAAACCGGATATCATCATTCAGGACTACCTGCTTGATGGGATAAATGGGATTGAGGTGCTGAAAGCAACCAAAAAACAGCTCCCTGAATGTGATTTTATATTCCTTTCGGGGCAGGACAGTGTCGATGTAGCCATCAACACCATGAAGTTCGGAGCTTACGACTATATTGTGAAAGACCAGATGGCACTGAAAAAAATGGTCGACAAAATCAATAAAATTATGTCGGTTCAGCATCTAACCAAAAGCAATAAACGCTACAAAATGGGTATTACCCTTTTCTTTATTGCCTTAGGCATCATTGTCCTTTTTCTAATCAGTCTCACCTTCATCTATCCCGAGCGTTTTTCCATCTGGGGAAATTAATCCCCGGTCTTCTATATATAAATAAAGCCGCCCATTTCTGAGCGGCTTTATTTTTTAGTCTCCTTTTGTTATTTTGATATGGTCACAACAGGCTTCACAGGTTGCAGAACCTTATCATAATCAGCTTTTACCGAGAGCAGCGCGAGTGCGTTTTTTAAATCTGTATCATTTTTCAACGATGCCACTACAGCCCCTTTTTGATAATAGTACCGGGTAACTATTTCATCCGTCAATAGGTCAACGATATCGGTTCTGAATTTGGCCAAATCGTCATCCAAATCCAACTTCAACCCTTTTTCCAGTGCATCAAATTCAGCCTTTGCATGGTCGTAATATCGCTCACTGCGGGCTGTCTCAATCAACTCTTTCAGCGATTGTTCGCTACGCGACTCGTAAGTGAATGATTTTTCCTTCAAAAACTGATGAAATTCCTCGTACATGGAATCGTCGACCACAAATTTATCAGGTGCCGCAATTGTAGGATGAGCAGCTGCATAACGGGTGGCAAAATCGAAAATAATATTATCGGTAATCAACTTCACCGCCAGTTCGCTAATCGTATCCTGCCTAACAGTAATGTCGGGTTTAATGCCTCCACCGTCAAACACTTTTCGTCCGTTTTTAGTCGAATATTCCGTGATCAGCGAGTCAGGTACATTACCTACACTGCCATCCTCGTTGCGGTGCGAATAGTCGAGTGCCTGAATGCAACGTCCGCTTGGGATGTAATATTTTGCTGTTGTAACTTTCAGTTTGGTGTTGTAGCTCAAATCGCGGGTGGTTTGCACCAATCCTTTCCCGAAAGTGCGATTGCCCATCACCACAGCCCTGTCAAGATCCTGAAGCGCCCCTGCAACAATTTCGGAAGCCGAAGCGGAACCACGATTGACCAATATCACCAATGGCATCACGCTGTCAATCGGTTGTTCAGTTGCACGGTAGGTTTTATCCAATTGTTTTACTTTACCTTTCGTACTTACAATTTCCTGTCCGTGGTTGACAAACAGATTGGTCATCTTCACCGCTTCGCCCAACAAACCGCCCGGATTGGCACGAAGATCCAGGATCATCTGCACAGCCCCCTGCTTGTCGCGTAAATCGAGAAAAGCTTTTTTTACCAAATCTGAACAACCATCGGTAAAACTCGATAGACGGATATAGCCCGTTTTACTGTCGACCATACCATACCAGGTTATAGGATCTATCTTAATCTCTTCGCGAACAATCTCGGCCAAAAAAGGTTTTTTCTCCCCGGGACGAAGCATTTTTAACCTTACCGGCTGTTTGGCCATCCCTTTCAGCATTTCCGAAACATCCGAAACATCCATCTTTTCAGTCGATTTACCATCAACTTCTACGAAGATATCGCCCGCTTTCAATCCTCCTTTTTGAGCCGGGAACCCTTCGTAAGGCTCAGCGACCACAATCTGATCCCCTTTTTTGCGGATCAATGAACCGATACCGGCATATTCACCGGTGGTCATAAACTTAAAATCGTCCATATCCTGTTCGGGAATATAGACGGTATAAGGGTCGAGCGACTCCAGCATATCGTCAATACCCGTCTTTATCAGTTTCTCCGGCTCAACCTCGTCGACATAGAAAAGGTTTAGCTCCCTGAAAAGGGTGTAAAAAATATCGAGGTTCTTCGAGATTTCGAAATTTTTCTGATCGACTTTAAAACTCCAGAACGAAAGGCCCATGATAGCAACGATCGAGCAGGCCAACGCAATTTTCAATATCCGGTTTGTTCTCATTACACTTCAAATTTCTATTTCGTGAAAAAACAAAAGTAATAAAAGCTTGCTATCATCGCCACCACCAGAGGCCCATCGGCATACAAATCAGTGGTAAATAATGTTAAAGGACGGCCACAGTAGAAATTAACCGTTTTTAAACTACTTTTGAGCCGCTTGCAATATCCCGATGAATGTGAATTGCAGATTAACAATGAACAGAGGATTAGTGATACGATCGACCGGTAGCTGGTATGCTGTGAAAAGCGATACCGGCGAAACTCTTGATTGCCGAATCAAAGGCAAACTGAGAATGAAAGGGGTACGTACCACCAATCCGATAGCCGTTGGCGACCGGGTTTGTTTCGAAATCCAAAATGACGAAACCTCAGAGAGCGGACAGAACGGAGTTATCTACGAAATCGAAACCCGTAAAAACTACATTATCCGCAAGGCCTCCAACCTCTCGAAAGAGAGCCAGATTATTGCAGCCAATGTCGACCAGGTTTTTCTCGTTGTCACCGTCAACTACCCGGTTACCCTCCCCGGATTTATCGATCGGTACCTGATTTCGGCCGAAGCCTACCGTGTGCCAGCCGCATTGGTATTCAACAAACTCGATCTCTATAACGAAAAAGATTACGAAAAACTGGATGAGCTGTTACAAACCTACGAATCGATAGGCTATCCATGTTACCAGATATCAGCCGAAAAGAACTTCAATATCGATCCGCTTCGCGAAGCGATGAAAGGAAAGATAAGCCTTCTGTCGGGCCATTCGGGAGTAGGCAAGTCAACGCTGCTCAATGCGCTGCAACCAGGCCTCAACCTTAAAACGTCTGAAATATCGGATGCCCACCAACAGGGTAAACATACCACCACCTTTGCCGAAATGTTCGAAATGGATGGAGGTGGTTACATGGTCGACACCCCCGGAATTCGTGGGTTTGGCGTAATCGATATGGAAAAAACCGAGATATCGCACTACTTTCCCGAGATGTTTGGTTTGCTTGGGCTATGCCGCTTTTTCAACTGTACCCATACCCACGAACCGGGTTGTGCCGTAAAAACGGCTGTCGAAAATGGGGAAGTACCTGCTACCCGATACGAATCGTACCTTTCGTTGTTCGCTGAAGAGAACAGCAAATACAGAGAATAGCCCAAACCGAAAAACCTCCGGACCTTGTATAGATATGCATCAATCCAGGTATTTTTATTCATTTTTTAACCTTATCTGTAGGGAAAAAATAGATGGATTTTATTCCTTTGCAGGAAATTAGATTACACGCGATTGCAACAGGTCGCACCGTCTATTTGGGTAAAGAATACCAATAGCTTTAATTCAATAACAGCAGCAGATTCATGCAAACTCAGGAAATCATCTCCATTGAAAATGTATCAAAAGTATTTGGCGAATTAACCGTACTGAATTCCGTTTCGCTTTCCATACAAAAAGGTGAATTTGTGACAATTCTTGGCCCCTCGGGATGCGGAAAAACCACCTTACTGCGATTGCTGGCAGGATTTATGAAACCCAACGAAGGTAAAATCTCCATTGCCGGAGAGGATGTGACCACCATTCCGCCACACAAACGCCCGGTAAATACCGTCTTTCAAAAATATGCCCTCTTCCCTCATCTTAATGTTTTTCAGAATGTTGCATTTGGATTAAACCTAAAAAAATTACCCAAAGACGAAATCAACAATAAGGTAAAGAAGGTATTAAAAATGGTTGGGATGACTGACTACGAAGCCCGCGATGTCGACTCTTTGTCGGGCGGTCAGCAACAACGTGTAGCCATTGCACGGGCCATTGTAAACGAACCTCAGGTATTGTTGCTCGACGAACCCCTTGCGGCACTCGACCTAAGTATAAGCAAAGACCTGCAAATGGAAACCAAACAGATGCACCGACTATTGGGCATCAGGTTTGTTTTCGGCACCCACGACCAGGAGGAAGCACTTACCCTTAGCGACCGAATTGTCGTGATGCGTGAAGGTGAAATTCAACAAATTGGGACTCCAACCGAAATTTACAATGAACCGGCCAATGCCTTTGTGGCCGATTTTATTGGCGAAAGCAACATTCTTAACGGCATTATGCTTGAAGATAAACTGGTACAATTCGCAGGGGCGCAGTTCGAATGTGTCGACAAAGGGTTTGCCCGCTCCGAAGAGGTGGACGTAGTCGTTCGTCCGGAAGACATCTACATCTTCGACAACAATGAGGCAGCCAAACTCGTAGCAAAGGTCAATACCTGCGTATTCAAGGGGGTTCATTACGAAATGGCCCTGTTAACCCCGGGTGGTTTCGAGTTAACCGTACATGATTACCACGCATTTAAACCAGGCGACACGGTTGGATTGCTTATCAAGCCCAGTGATATCCATGTGATGAAACGCGAAAGGCATACGAATATTTTCAAAGGAGAATTGACTGATCCGACCCATGTTCGCTTTCTGGGCCGGAACTTCAAATGTTTGCCCTCAGCTTTTGACCCCGGAACTGAGGTTGAAGTTTCCGTCCCGTTCCATCAGGTACAGCTCCACGACAATGAAAGCGACGGAGCCATTAGTGGCGATGTCAAGTTTATCCTTTATAAAGCCAACCATTATCACCTCACCATCTCGACCCGCACCGGCGAAAACATCTTTGTTGATACGCAGGATGTTTGGGATGATGGCGACCGTGTGGGTATTTCCATTCCAGAAGAATCAATTACCTTGAAAAAACGCTAAACCGTGCAAACATTGAAAACCAAGGTTCAAAACTTTTTCTCACACCGGAAGAACTGGTCTGTTCCCTATCTCCTGTTCCTGGCTTTCTTCGTCCTATTTCCCCTGCTGCTTATCTTCTACTTTGGGTTTACCGATGCCGAAGGCAATTTTACCCTTGCCAATTTCCGTAAATTCTGGATGCAGCCCGAAGCGCTCAATACCTTTATTTATTCGGTGGGCGTAGCCTTAATCACGACCTTTTTATGTTTGATACTGGGATATCCTGCGGCCTTTTTTCTTAGCCGGATCCCGGCAAAAGGGGCCAGGGTGCTTATCCTTTTGTTTATTTTACCCATGTGGGTCAACTTTTTGATTCGGACACTGGCAACAGTCGCTTTGTTCGATTTCTTATCGATTCCGCTGGGCGAAAGTGCCCTCTATTTTGGCATGGTGTATAACTTTTTGCCTTTCATGATTTATCCCATATACAACACCCTGATTAAGATAGATCCCAGTTTGGTGGAAGCGGCCCAGGATTTGGGTGCATCTCCCTCGCAAGTGTTTGTTAAAACCATTTTGCCCCTCTCCCTTCCGGGAATTACCAGCGGGGTAATGATGGTATTTATGCCCGTTATCTCGACATTTGCCATTGCCGAACTGCTTACCATCAACAATATCAAGCTCTTTGGCACCACCCTTCAGGAAAATATTTATAACGGGATGTGGAATTATGGTGCAGCGCTTTCATTAATTATGTTGTTACTCATCGGCATTACCGCCCTGTTGGGAAGCGAGGGCGGTGCCAAAACAGAGGAAGGAGGATTGTTGTGATGAAAAGATATTTTGCAGGCGCCTACCTTTTCTTCTTGCTGATAATGCTCTACGCCCCCATTGCCATTATCATGATTTTTTCGTTTACCGAAGCAAAAGTATTGGGCAATTGGACCGGTTTTTCGTTCAAACTATATACCAGCCTGTTCTCCCCGGGTGGCCATCACTCGCTGATGAGTGCCTTATGGAATACTTTGCTGATTGGTATCATAGCTGCTACTGTCTCAACCCTACTGGGCACCATGGCTGCCATTGGCATTCACAACCTACGGCCACGGGCCCGCACGGCAGTAAAACTGGTCAACAGTATTCCGGTACTCAATCCCGATATTATTACAGCCATCTCGCTCTTTCTGCTCTTTGTGAGTTTAGGCATTGCCGGCGGCTATACGACCGTCATTCTGGCACATATCTCATTCTGTACCCCATTTGTGGTGTTGAGCGTCCTGCCCCGTTTACGCCAGATGAACGACAACCTGTACGAAGCGGCCCTCGATTTGGGTGCCAGTCCCATGCAGGCGCTGGTTAAAATTCTGCTCCCCGAACTCTGGCCAGGTATGGTAGCCGGATTTCTGTTGGCCTTTACACTGAGTATCGACGACTTTGTGATTACCCTTTTCACCATCGGAAACGAAGGGCTCGAAACCCTTTCGACTTTTATCTATGCCGATGCCCGCAAAGGAGGTCTCACCCCTGAACTAAGGGCGCTTTCAACCATTATCTTTTTAGTGGTTCTGGCACTCCTTTTATTGGTAAACCGCCGCTCAAACCTCTCCAATCGCCATAACTCATGAGAAACTGCAAAACCATACTCCTGTTAATTATATTTATTTTCAGCACAATAGCCATATCCTCCTGTAAACGGAGCGAAAAATCAAGGGCAAAAATTCTGAAAATATATAACTGGGCCGATTACATCGACGAAGAGGTACTGGCCGAGTTTCCGGCCTGGTACAAACAGCAGACCGGCGAAGAGGTAAAGGTGGTCTATCAGGTTTTCGATATGGTGGAGGTCATGTATACCAAAGTGGTGCTTGGCCACGAGGACTTCGATTTGGTTTGCCCCACTCAAGCCATCATCGAACGGATGCTCAAACAACGACTGCTCTTACCCATGCAGCTTGCCGATTCATCAAACAACTTTATCGGAAATATCTCCCCCTTTATCACCCGGCAGGTAGCCCTGTTCAGTATCGATTCGCTCGATGCCAACCAATATGTGGTACCCTATATGTGGGGGACATCGGGTATCCTTTACAACAAGCAATGGGTCGATTCGGCAACCGTAAGCAGTTGGGGGGCCTTCTGGAACCCCGCGCACAAAGGTAAAGTGCTGATGAAAGACAGCTACTCCGATGCCTATGGTACGGCGCTTTTATATGCCTATCGCGACTCGCTTGCCCATGGAAGCCTGTCTGGATACCAAGCCACAAATGCACATACCCCTGCCGATTTTCTTTTGGCTGAGCAACAATTAAAGGAACTGCGCAAAAACGTTGCCGGTTGGGAAGCCGACTTTGGCAAAGAGATGATGACCAAAGGAAAAATATGGATGACCTACGCCTGGAGCGGTGATGCGGTATGGGCCATTGACGAGGCAGCCGAAATTGGAGTCGAACTCGACTATATTGTTCCGCGTGAAGGCTCAAACATCTGGTTCGATGGATGGGTAATCCCCAAATATGCACAAAACATCAAGGCAGCCAGCTACTTTGTCAGCTACCTTTGTCAACCCGAAATAGCCCTGCGTAACATGGATGAAATTGGCTATACCAGCGCCGTGGCACTCCCCGAAATGCTGGAGGAGCTTGTAGACACCGCAGCTTATGCTCCGGTCGACTTATCCTATCTGCTGGGCAATGATGCCGAACCGATGTGCCTGAACCCTATTCAATACCCCGATGCCTCAGTCGTCGAAAGATGTTCCCTGTTGCACGACTTTCTGGATCGGAACGATGCTGCCCTCGAAATGTGGAGCCGCGCCAAGGGCGACAGCCTGAATGCAGGAATGGCCATTGCCATCTTTGCTTTTTTTGGAATGTTGGCCTTCTGGCTCATCTATCGCAAAACATCGAGATGGCTTACCCAGAAACGACGATAAATCTCCCAACGAAACAGGTACACCCTCAACGGCAAACAGAGCATAGTCGTTTCAAAATTTTTATTTACAACAAAAATAATTTGATTATTACTAATTATTTATTGTTTTTCAATAAATATATCCTACATTTGTCCTATAACTTTAACAAGCAAAAATGATGAATGCAAAAACCGATTACTTCCTTAAAGCGCTCAATGTTCTTTCGTGGATAATATTTATTGGTCTCTGTGTTCAGGCGGGTGGTATTATAGTCAATACGTTCATAACGCTTTGGTTAAACCCTGCCGGAGCCGGAAAATTCTGGATGGAAATCAATCTAATCGAATTGCACCAATACAATCAGAGCTTTTTTATCACCTTGGCTTCGCAGTTAATTATCGTAGCCGTTCTAAAGGCCATCATGTTTTATCTG
>CAYOJD010000065.1:0-391 GCA_964404205.1 uncultured Prolixibacteraceae bacterium | reverse complement strand
ATCGCCTGGCTGGCATTGGGTATTGGCTTGTTTTCACACTGGGGAACCAAGTTCACCGAAAATTTAATTGCACAAGGGGTAAACCTGCCCAACATCCAACAGATGGGATTGGCAGGCGCCGATGTCTGGTTTTTTATGGGTGTTGCACTACTGGTCATTGCACGCATTTTTAAACGAGGAATCGAATTACAGAACGAAAACGACTTAACCATATAAGCCATGCCAATCATCGTAAATTTGGATGTGATGATGGCTAAGCGAAAAATGTCGTTAAACGAACTTTCCGAGAAAGTGGATATCACCCTTTCCAACCTGTCTATCCTGAAAACCGGGAAAGCCAAAGCCATCCGCTTCAGCACCCTCGAAGCCATCTGCCAGGCATTGGATTGTC
>CAYOJD010000064.1:0-18868 GCA_964404205.1 uncultured Prolixibacteraceae bacterium | reverse complement strand
CGTTTGAGCGAGCCCAGTTCGCCGGTAAAGACTACAATACCATCGCGGATAACGCGTACTTTCGAGTTGCGGGTAAATTTCCCGTCGCGGACAATACATCCGGCAATGGTGCCCACTTTGGTAATCTTGAAGGTTTCCATAATCTCGGCTGTACCTTTGATCTCTTCCTTGATTTCGGGGGCAAGCATCCCTTCCATAGCCGATTTCACTTCGTTGATGGCGTCGTAGATAATCGAGTAGAGACGGATATCGATCTCTTCTTTCTCGGCCAGCTTGCGGGCGCTCATCGACGGACGGACCTGGAAGCCGACGATAATGGCATTCGATGCCGAAGCGAGCATAATATCCGATTCGGTAATGGCTCCCACGGCTTTGTGGATAACGTTTACCTGAATTTCTTCGGTCGAGAGTTTAATCAGCGAGTCAGAGAGTGCTTCGATAGAACCGTCGACGTCACCTTTCACAATGACATTCAATTCCTGGAAGTTTCCGATAGCGATACGACGGCCAATTTCGTCGAGGGTAATATGTTTCTGTGTACGGAGTCCCTGTTCGCGTTGCAACTGTTCGCGTTTGTTGGCAATCTGACGGGCTTCGCGTTCGCTTTCCATTACATTGAACTTGTCGCCGGCCTGTGGTGCGCCGTTCAAACCGAGAATCAATACCGGTTCCGACGGGCCTACCTCTTCGACACGCTGGTTGCGCTCGTTGAACATCGCCTTGACATGGCCGAAATGTTGCCCGGCCAGAATCACATCGCCTACGCGAAGCGTTCCCGACTGGACCAAGATAGTGGCCACATAACCGCGGCCGCGGTCGAGCGACGATTCGATAATTGAACCGACGGCCCTTTTGTTGGGATTGGCTTTGAGTTCGAGCATTTCGGCTTCGAGCAATACTTTTTCGAGCAGTTCGTGAACGCCAAGGCCACTTTTTGCCGAGATATCGTGCGACTGGTATTTACCTCCCCACGATTCGACGAGGTAGTTCATATTGGCCAGTTCGTGTTTAATCTTTTCAGGGTCGGCCGATGGTTTATCCACTTTGTTGATGGCAAACACAATTGGGACACCGGCTGCCGAAGCATGGTTGATGGCTTCGACGGTTTGCGGCATCACATTATCGTCGGCCGCCACAATAATAATGGCGATGTCGGTAACCTGCGCACCGCGGGCACGCATGGCGGTAAATGCTTCGTGGCCCGGGGTATCGAGGAAGGTGATTTTGCGGCCATCTTCGAGTTTAACATTGTAGGCCCCGATATGCTGGGTAATACCGCCCGCTTCGCCGGCAATTACATTGGCTTTACGGATGTAGTCGAGCAGCGATGTTTTACCGTGGTCGACATGGCCCATCACCGTCACGATAGGCGGGCGCGGGAGCAAGTCTTCGGTGCTGTCTTCTTCTTCCTGAATGGCTTCCTGAACTTCGACCGAAATAAATTCGACTTTGTAGCCAAATTCATCGGCCACTACCGACATGGTTTCGGCATCAAGCCGCTGGTTGATCGAAACGAACATCCCCAGCGACATACAGGTACCAATAATCTGGGTTGGATTTACATCCATCATGGTGGCCAGTTCGCTTACGGTAACGAACTCGGTTACCTTGATAATATTTTTGTCCATCTCGGCACGGGCACTCTCTTCGGCCATCCTTTCGGTAAAGGCCATACGCTTGTCGCGACGGTGCTTCGAACCTTTGGTTTTTTGTCCTTTGGTCGTCAAACGGGCAAGTGTCTCCTTGATCTGTTTCTGAACATCCTCTTCGTTGACCTCTTGCTTAACCGGCATCTTCTTTTTGACAATCAGTGCCGATTTTTTCTTCGATTTATCTTTCTTCTCTTCTCCCCCTTCTTCAAACTTCTTGTCGCCAACCGGTACTTTCTCTTTGGTATCTTTCTGTACACGTTTGCGTTTCTTTTTGTTGCGCGAGAATTTATCGTCGTCCTTGCTTGCGGCAGCTTTCTTCGGTGCCTCAACAGGCAAATCGATTTTGCCTACTACTTTAGGCCCTGAAAGTACTTCGCGCGATATTTTGAAGATTTCGTCTTCTTTATCTGTTTCTTCAATTTCGGGCTCCGGCTGATAGCGGTTCTCCCTTTCGGGACGCGGACGTGGCTGTTGCTCGGAAAGCGACTTTTGCGTGACCAGTTTCTTTTTGTTGAGGATAATCTCCTTCTTCGGCTTTTCGGCAGGTTTAGGAGGGTTCAAATCAATTTTGCCCACAATATTCAGCGATGCTTCGCGTTGCGGGACATTGGATACGAAATTGGATTCCGGTTTTTCTTCGGCCTTGGGCTCTGCAACCTTTTCAACCTCTTTCTCGGTTGGCTGTTCGGGTACGACGGCGGCGGGCGTTTCGGGTTTTACTTCGGCCGGGGCAACTTTTACTTCGGGAAGCGGTTCCACTTCGGGCTTGGGTTCAGCCGGCTTCGCTTTGGGTTTGTTGAACTGGTCGAGGTCGACATTTCCCACCACTTTAATGGCCGGTTTTTCGGGTTGAGTCACCGGTGCTGAAACCGGTTTTGCCGGTTCAGTGTATTTCTCTTTGTGGTGTATACTGCGATCTTTAATCAGCAACGAAGTTTCCTCGGCTTCATCCTCTTCGGCATTATGAGTCTCAGGGTGCATGTCGCTAATCGAAACACTCTCTTTTTTGGTGCGGATATGGCGGAGGTTTAACTTGTCGGCTTCCATTCGCGCCTCATGATCTTTCTTGAACTGCCGTTCAAGCAATTCATGAACATCCGGTTCGATTTTTGCATTCGGATCTGTAGAAATCTTAATTCCCTGCTTGTGGAGAAATTCCACAATGGTGTTAATCCCCACGTTCAATTCGCGTGCTACTTTACTAAGTCTTGATCCTTTATTGCCTGTTATCATAATTTACCAAACAGTTTGTTTTGCGTTGTCTCTTCCGGGTACGAAAAAATCGTTGATTATTCGAACTCGGAACTTAAAATTTTCAGCACCTCATCAATGGTTTCTTCTTCCAGGTCGGTACGTTTAATCAGCTCCTCGCGGGTAAGTTTCAACACATTGCGTGCGGTGTCGCAACCAATGGCTTTCAATTGATCGAGTACCCAGCCGTCGATTTCATCGGCAAATTCGTCGAGGTTTACATCCTCTTCGTCGGCGGCTTCGCGTTCGCGGTAAACGTCGATGTCGAAACCGGTAAGCTGACTGGCAAGCTTGATATTTAAACCACCTTTACCAATGGCAAGCGATACCTCTTCGGGGCGCAGGAAAACATCGGCACGGCCCTCTTTCTGGAAAACCTTAATCGATGAAATTTTAGCCGGGTTCAAAGCCCTCTGGATGTAGAGTTGAATATTGTGCGTGTAATTGATTACATCGATATTCTCGTTGCGCAACTCGCGGACAATTCCGTGAATACGCGAACCTTTCATCCCCACGCAGGCACCCACCGGGTCGATTCGCTCATCGTACGACTCGACAGCCACTTTGGCCCTCTCGCCAGGGATGCGGACAATTTTCTTGATGGTAATTAAACCGTCGAAAATTTCAGGGACTTCCAGTTCGAACAATCTTTCGAGGAAGACCGGGGCTGTACGCGACAGGATAATATAGGGGCTGTTATTTTTCATCTCCACTTTGATGACCACCGCTCTCACGGCATCGCCTTTGCGGAAGAAATCGGAAGGGATCTGCTCGGTTTTAGGCAGCAACAGTTCGTTTCCTTCATCGTCGAGCAACAGAAGTTCTTTTTTCCAAATCTGGTACACTTCGCCGGTAACGATGTCGCCAATTTTGGATTTGTATTTCTGATAGATACTGTCTTTCTCGAGTTCGAGAATACGTGTGGCAAGGTTCTGACGGAGGTTCAAAATGGCCCTGCGGCCAAAGTCGATAAACTTCACCTCGTCGGTCACATCTTCACCAACTTCATAGTCCTCATCAATTCTTTTGGCTTGCGTAAGCGAGATTTGGAGGTTGACATCGGTCAACTCCTCATCGTCAACGACTACCCGGTTACGCCAAATCTCAAAGTCCCCCTTGTCGGGGTTAATGATGACGTCGAAATTCTCGTCCGTTCCAAACTGCTTTTGCAACACACTGCGAAAAGCATCTTCGAGCACGCTCATCATCGTAGCGCGGTCGATGTTTTTCAGTTCTTTAAACTCCGAGAAAGTGTCTATCAAGTTCAGACTGTCCATATCTTCATCTGTTTATTTGAAGGTGATTACGGATTTAACTGTTTTTATCTGTTCGAAAGAGAACGAATGGGCAAGGGCCTCTTCTTTCTTCTTTCCGTCAACTTTCGATTTAACTGTCGCTTCGACGACAAAGCCATTCTCATCAGCACTTTTCAGTACACCTGAAAGCTTTTTGCCTTCGCGGGTAACCACATCGACCTCTTTGCCAATGTTTTTCAGATACTGTTTCAGCACTTTGAATGGCTGCGTCAGTCCGGGTGAAGAAACTTCAAGTGAGAAATCTTCGGTTTCGCGGTCGAACTGATGCTCGACAAAACGGCTCATTTCGACACACTGGTCGATGCTTATCCCCGAAAAACTGTCGATGGTAACCGATATATCGTTACCTGCGCCAACAGTAATATCGACGATATACATGTCGTCCGTCAGTTTTTCTTCAACCAGACTGGTAATTATTTCTTTCGTTATCATGATTAACCTTAATAAAATAGGGGACTTTGTGTCCCCTAATCATTCGATTATTCTCCGCCGCAAAATTAAGTATTAACTATGAAGTATGCAAATTTTTTCTCAACACGGTAATGGAAAGTTTTTTGGAATGAGGAAGTTGAGTTTCGACACCCCCAATATGCAACAAAGATTTTCTATTTTTGGTGTACCAATACGGAAATGTTTCCGTCATTTTTTAGATCTGTGAAAAATAAAATTGTCAACGACCCGGTTTGGGGCTTTATCGACCTGAAAGAGGGTTTAATGCTCGATATCATTGCTCACCCCTGGTATCAACGTTTGCGAAGGATTAAACAATTAGGCCTCTCGTCGATGGTTTATCCGGGGGCTAACCACACCCGTTTCGAACATGCCATCGGAACCACCCACTTGCTGGCTTCGGCACTTGAAGTGCTGAAAGAAAAAGGGACAAAAATATCAGACGAAGAGGCCGAATCGGTAACAGCCGCCCTTTTGCTCCACGATATCGGGCACGGCCCCTTTTCGCATGCGCTGGAAGAGAGCATTGTACAAGGCATTTCGCACGAAGAGTTGTCGTTGCTTTACATGAAAGAGCTGAATATTCTCTTCGACGGAAAACTCGATATGGCCATTGAAATCTTTTTGGATCAATATCCTAAAAAATTTCTGCACCGTCTGGTAAGCAGCCAGCTCGATATGGACCGGCTCGATTTTCTGCGCCGCGACAGCTTTTACTCAGGGGTTTCGGAAGGGGTTGTGTCGTCGGACCGGATTATCAAAATGCTGAATATCCGCAATGATGATTTGGTGGTCGATGCGAAGGGGATCTATTCTGTTGAGAAATTTCTGATTGCTCGCCGTCTGATGTACTGGCAGGTTTATCTGCATAAAACGGTAGTGGCTGCCGAGCGGATGCTGATCAACCTGCTGCGGCGCGCTTCCGAACTGGCCGCAAAAGGCGTTGCAATCGAAGCGGTAGGCCAGCTCAACCGTTTCCTGAAAAGAGAAATTACGGCTGCCGATTTCAGGTCATCGGATTCGGGCAAACGTAAAACGGCGCTGCATGCATTTGCCGCACTCGACGACTCGGATATTCTCTGCTCAATAAAACTATGGGCAGAACATCCCGACAAAATTCTTTCGACATTGGCCCGGCGGATTATCAATCGTGAGCTTTTCAAAATCAAACTCAGCACCAAACCTATCAGCGAAAAGCGACTGGAGAAACTGCGCGATCAGATACTCCTCAACATGGATATCAGCCCCGACGGGTTAAGTTACTTTCTCTTCACCGGCGAGATAAACAACAGTGCTTATAATGTTACCGAAGAGAAGATTATGATCCTCTACCGAAATGGAAAACTGAAAGATATCAGCGAAGCATCGGACATCAATTTGGAAGGTCTGACCAAAAGCGTGAGGAAACATTTTGTCTGTTATCCCGATAAAACCATGTTAGGGTAATGATTATTATTTATTTTTGCACCAAATTTCAAAAAAAATACGAATGGAGTTTACGGTCAACGACATTGCTGCACTTTTGAACGGAACAGTCGAAGGCGACGGCACAACAAAAGTGAGCAATATCTCCAAAATCGATCAGGGAGAGCCCGGAACCCTTACCTTTCTCTCGAATCCGGCATACACCAGATATATTTATACGACGCAGGCATCGGCTGTAATTGTCAGGAAAGACTTTCAAGCTGAAGCACCTCTTTCCTGCGCCTTAATCAAAGTTGAAGATCCCTATGCGTCGTTGGCGCGGCTGCTGAACCTGTATGAGCAAAGCAAGCCGGTAAAACGGGGCATAGAGCAACCATCGTTTATCAGCACTTCAGCCAGCACAGGCAATAATATATATGTAGGCGCTTTTGCCTATATCGCCGACAAAGCAACCATTGGCAACAACTGCCGTATCTATCCGCAGGCGTATATTGGCGAAAATGTTGTGATTGGAGAGAATACCATCATCTATGCAGGCGCAAAAATCTATGCCGATTGTAAAATCGGTTCGAATTGCATTATCCACGCAGGTGCGGTAATTGGCTCCGACGGTTTTGGCTTTGCCCCAACAGCCGACGGTTCTTATTCCAAAATTGCGCAAGTGGGCAATGTTATTATCGAAGATCATGTCGAGATTGGTGCCAACACTACGGTTGATTGTGCTACAATGGGCTCAACAATTATCCGTAAAGGGGTAAAACTTGACAACCTGATCCAAATTGCACACAATGTAGAAGTAGGCGAAAACAGTGTGATGGCCTCGCAAACCGGTATTGCCGGATCGACCAAGGTAGGGAAAAACTGTATGTTCGGCGGTCAAGTAGGGCTAGCCGGTCATATCACCATTGGCGACAATGTAAAACTGGGAGCACAGTCGGGTGTGATGTCATCGATCGACAATAATTCGATAATGATTGGTAGCCCGGTGATGGATCAGCGTCAATACATGAAATCGTATGCCGTTTTCCGGAACCTGCCACAGCTAAGAGCCGATATCAACCAGCTTCAGCGCGAAAGCAAAAGCAGGACCAACGAGTAAAAATTTAGAAAACAGAGAATAAACTTTTTGTCGTAAAAACAAGACAATGAGCACAAAGCAAAATACCATTGAACGTCCGGTTTCCGTTACCGGCAAAGGATTGCACACCGGTGTCGATGTAACCATCACTTTTCAGCCGGCACCCGAAAATTTTGGGTTTAAATTCAAGAGAATCGATATTGAAGGCGAACCGGTTATCGAAGCCAATGTATCGAAAGTCCGGGGCACCGAGCGCGGAACCGTATTGAAAGAGGGCGATGTAACCATTAGCACCATCGAACATGTGATGGCTGCTTTGATTGGCTGCGATCTCGACAACGTACTGATGGAAATCAATGGTCCAGAAGCACCAATCATTGATGGTAGTGCCTCGGCTTTTGTAGCCGCTTTGCTTGAAGCCGGTAAAGTTGAACAGGAAGCCGAAAGGGAATATTTCGTTGTAAAGAAAAAAATCTCTTACCATAATCCCAACACCGGGACCGAACTGGTAGTGCTTCCTGACGATAGTCTGAGTATCGATGTGATGATCTCCTACAATTCAGTTGTGTTGGGAAATCAATTCGCTTCGCTCGACAGCACAACCGATTTTGCCAAAGAAATAGCGCCATGCCGAACCTTCGTTTTTGTCCGCGAACTGGAAGCGCTGTTAAAAAATAATCTCGTAAAAGGCGGAGATCTCGACAATGCCATCGTTATTATGGATCAGGTGATGCCGCAGGAAGAACTGAACCGTATTGCCGATCTTTTCCACCATGAACATGTTCAGGTAAACGAAATCGGCATCCTGAAGAACCTCAAGCTTCATTTCGATAACGAATGTGCCCGTCACAAGATGCTCGACATTATTGGCGATATTGCCCTCGTTGGCAAACGCATCAAAGGACGCATCATTGCCAAACGACCCGGACATGGTGCCAACACCGAATTTGCAAAACTGTTGCAGAAAGAGTACCTGCGCACCATTGCCGATAATGCTGCCCCCGAATATAACCCGAACAAAGAACCTGTTTACGATATTAATTCCATCAAGAAGATGTTGCCCCACCGCAACCCCTTCCTGCTGATCGATAAAATCATTGACAAAGGGCCTGATTTCATTATTGGAGTGAAGAATGTGACGATGAACGAACCCTTCTTCGTTGGCCACTTCCCCGAAGAACCAGTGATGCCAGGTGTGCTAATGATCGAAGCCATGGCGCAGTGCGGCGGCATTTTTGTCATCAGTTCTATGCCCGGCGACGGCGATTATTCGACCTATTTTATGACGATGGATAACATTAAATTTCGCAAAAAAGTGATTCCGGGCGACACCTTGTTGTTCAAACTAAAACTGGTTAGTCCAATCAGAAGAGGCATTGCCAATATGCGTGGCATGGCTTTTGTTGGTGATACCGTCGTCTGCGAAGGCGAATTTATGGCCCAGATAGTAAAAAACAAATAAGAAATGAAAACATGGAGCCTGAATGGTTAATCGCCATGGTTCCAAAAATGATAAATTGTAAATGAAACAACCGTTAGCAAATATCCATCCCGAAGCAAAGATTGCCGAAAATGTTACTATTGAACCATTTGCAACCATTTACCAGGATGTGGTAATTGGCGAAGGTTCGTGGATTGGCCCCTATGTTACCATTATGCCCGGAACAAGAATTGGCAAGAATTGCAAAATCTATCCCGGTGCGGTTGTCGGTGGCGACCCTCAGGACCTGAAATATCGTGGCGAATATACCACAACTGAAATTGGCGATAACAATATTATCCGCGAGTGTGTTACCATCAACAAGGGAACATCGGCAAAAGGCAAAACCGTAGTAGGCAACAACTGCTTGATTATGGCCTATGTACACATTGCCCACGACTGCGTGGTGGGAAGTAATGTTATTCTGGTCAACAATACCGGTTTGGCTGGCGAAGTGGAAGTTGACGATTTTGCCATTCTGGGCGGGTTCACTGCCGTTCACCAATTCTGCCATATCGGTAAACATGTCATGCTCTCAGGAGGCTCGCTGGTACGTAAAGATGTCCCCCCCTATATCAAAGCCGGTCGCGAACCGCTTTCGTATGCCGGTATCAACTCTATTGGGCTTCGTCGCCGCGGTTTCTCCAATGAAACCATCACCGAGTTGCAGGATATCTACCGCATCATTTTTCAAAAAGGGTACAACAACTCGCAGGCGCTGGAAGTTATCGAAGCCGAGATGCCCGCATCGAATGAGCGAGATGAAATTTTGCTATTTATTAAAGATTCGAAACGCGGAATTATCAAAGGATATTTCCCCGATTGATAAAAGTATCAATATAACTAAAGAGGCTGCCTTTACGGGACAGCCTCTTTTTTTTGTTTTTCAGTATGGTTTTTAAATTGACCATCCTCCACCCAATGCTTGATATAACTTGACATAAGCCGTAAGCACCTGTTGGCGGATGTTGGCCAACGCCAACTGCGCATCGTACGACTGGCGCTGAGCATCGAGATATTCGATATAACTGGCCACCCCTTTATCGTATCGGTCTGAAGCCAGTTTTAGGGTTTTCATTGCGGCAATAGCCTGTTCTTCAACGGCTGATTGCTGTAGTTTCAGATTGGCTACCTCATTCAGCGAATTCTCAACATCGATAAAAGCCTGAAGTGCAGCTTGTTGATAAGCCAGTACGCTGGCTTCGTATTTACTCTTTTCAACCTTTACCTTGTTGGCATATTGCCGCCAGTTAAAGAGCGGAGCCAGAATAGCTCCCCCAGCGTTCCAGGCAATGCCGTTTCCGGTAAGATCGCTCAACTGGCTGCTTGCTCCTCCCAAAAACCCGGTTAGCGAAATAGACGGCAGTTGGTTGGAACGGGCAACCCCGATCATTGCATTCTGAGCAACCAACTGTTGTTCGGCAACCAGCACATCGGGACGGCGCTCGAGCAATTGCGAAGGTAAACCGGCAGGTATCTCGGGTGGCGTAGTCATTTCAACCATTTTCCCTCCAACCTGAAAGCTACCAGGGTATCGCCCAAGCAACATTGCCAAAGCACCTTCGGTATTCTGTACCAGTATTCGGTACTTGGGAATAGATCCCGCTGCTGCAGCCCGCTGAATCTGAGCACTGTTCAAATCGATTTCGGGAACCAGACCCGCATCGAAACGCTGTTTGATTACCCGAAGGGTGCTATCGCGCAAAGAGAGCGTCGATTGCGAAATGTATAAGCTTTCGCGATACTCCAGCAACTGGAAATAGGTTCTGGCCACTGAGGCAACCAGTTCGATTTGGATCGAAGCAAGGCCATATTCCGACGCGAGCAACTGTGCGCGGGCCGACTCGCTTAACCTGCGGTATTTCCCCCAAAAATCAAGATCCCACGATGCCTGTGCCCCAATCACAAAACCGTTATTGATGTTATCGGTTTTAGCACCCAGATAATTGCCACGTGTAGCGCTGCCATTGGCCGAGAATTGGGGCAACAAATTTAGTTTCTGAATCGAAAGTTGAAAATTGGCCTGCTCGACCGAACGGGCTGCCTGAAGCAAATTGTGGTTATTCTCGAGTGCAATTCGTATCAGTGTGTCAAGCTCGGAATTATTGAAAAGTGTCCACCAATCGATAGTGGTACTCGCGGTTGTATCATTGTTCAACCCAAATTTCTCGGGCGAATCGACAACCGGCCGAACATAGTTTTGTCCAATCTTGCATCCGTTGAATACGATCATCGTGCCCAGCACGATGATCGTGATGAAGTAATGAGTTCTTTTTTTCATGATTCCAATTGATTTTGCATCCTTTTTTTCTCGTATCCTGCAATCTTTCCGATGAATACGAAAAGCATTGGATAAAGAACAACGCCAATGATGGTCGCAATGGTCATACCGCCCAACAGTGCCATCCCCATCACTTTTCGCGCTTCTGCACCGGCTCCTGAAGCGATTACAAGCGGCAACACGCCTAAAATAAAGGAGAAAGCGGTCATCAGAATTGGACGGAAACGAAGTCTGGCTGCCGCCACTGCCGCATCGAAGAGCGATAACCCTTCATCAAATTTCAGCTTGGCAAACTCTACAATCAGGATGGCATTCTTGGCCGCCATCGCAATTAGCATTACCAGCGAAATCTGCATATAGACATTATTCTCGAAAGTTGGACTTACAAATCGTGCCAGATAGATAAAGAGCAACGCGCCAAATACGGCAAACGGCGTTCCCAACAAAATACTGAATGGTAACGACCAACTTTCGTATTGCGCTGCCAAAATCAGGAATACAAACAGGAGGGCAAACACAAAAACTATCGATCCACTTCCGGAAGCTTCCCTTTCCTGATACGACATGTTCGACCATTCGTAACCCATGTTGGGGGGAAGTGTTTGCGCGGCGACCTCTTCCAATGCATCCAACGCCTGAGCTGATGTGTAACCCTGCGCTGGGGATCCGGATAGTTCAGCCGAACGATAGAGGTTGTAACGACTGGTAAAATCGGGGCCATAGCTATTTTCGACGGTTACCAGCGATGAAAGTGGGACCGGCTCCCCATTGGCGTTGCGGACAAAAAATGAATTCAACCCGCTTTCATCGTTTCTATATTCGGGCGCCGCCTGAATGTAGGCTCTGTAAAGACGGCCAAAACGATTAAAGTCACTAATATACGAACCTCCCAAAAATGCACTGATGGTCGAATAAAGGTCATTCAGCGGGACACCTGCTTTTAGCGCCATATCGCGGTTTATTTCGATTTTGCGCTGCGGCACATCTGCCCTGAAAGAGGTGAACACACTTCCAATTTCTGGACGCTGACGAGCTGCCTGCATAAATTCATTTACCTTTTCGGCCAAATATTGCGGCGTATTTCCACCTTTATCCTGAATCATCATCGAAAAACCTGAGCCATTTCCTAAACCCGGAATTGCCGGAGGGCCAAAGGCATACACTGTCGCTTCCTTAATATTCATATAAAAAAGCCCGTTCAGGTATTGCGACAACTGGTTAACCGTGAGTTTCCGATCGGCCCAGTTTTGCAAGGTAACGAAAATCACAGCAGAGTTGGTACTCATACTGCCCGACATCAAACTAAACCCTGATATTGCGGTTACACCATCAATAGCCGGGAACTGTGAGAGTACCGCTTCGGCCTGTTTCACTACACTGTTGGTTCGCTGAAGCGAAGCCGCATCGGGTAACTGAATATTGACATAGAGATATCCCTGATCTTCCTCCGGGATAAATCCGCCAGGAACAATCTTCATCAACCCTAAAGTAAGTATCACGATTACCCCGATAAAAACAAGGCTTCGGGTAATTTTTCGTGCGGCAACATTCACCCAGTTCATATAACTAACCGATGACCGGTCGAAGGCGTTGTTAAATTTTCCAAAGAAACGGCCCAATATACCGCCTGGCTTTTCGGGCTTACGCAGCATAAGAGAAGCCAGGGCCGGACTCAAAGTTAAAGCATTGATAGACGAGAATACCACTGAAACGGCTACTGTAATGGCAAATTGCTGATAGAGCCGACCGGTTATGCCACCCATGGTAGCAACCGGAATAAATACGGCTACAAGCACCAGCGTGGTGGCAATTACCGGTGCGGTAACTTCTTTCATTGCCAGAATGGTAGCATCTTTAGCGTTCATCCCTTTTTCGATATTGACCTGAACCGCCTCGACTACCACAATGGCATCGTCAACAACAATACCGATGGCCAGCACAAGTCCAAGCAGCGAGAGGGTATTAATGGTGAAACCCAGCAACGGGAAAACGGCAAAAGCGCCAATGAGCGAAACCGGAATGGCAATGGTTGGTATCAAGGTAGCCCTCCAGTCCTGAATAAAAAGGTAAACAACCAGAATCACCAAAATCAAAGCCACAATAAGGGTGATTGATACCTCTTCCAAGCCTGCGGTAATTGGGGCAGTAGCGTCGAGTGCCACATCGTAGGTCATCCCCTCGGGAAACGACGTTTTCAACTCATCCATTGTCTCCAGGATCGATTTGCCCAATTCAACGGCATTGCTACCCGGAGCTTGGTAGATTGCGATAACGGAACATTCTTTGCCTTTAAAATTGGCTTGAGATGAATAGACCTCAGCACCAAGTTCGACTGACGCCACATCTTTTAATCGAATCTGATTACCGTCGCTGTTAGTCCTGATTACAATCTCACCAAACTCGGCTTCTGACACCAATCTGTCCGGAAGTGTAACCGTATAGGTAAACTCAGTACCTTGAGGGGCTGGCTCAGCACCGAATTTTCCACCCGGAACAATAATATTTTGCTGCCTGATGGCATTGCTGATATCGTTAACGGTAAGTCCGGTTTGCGAAAGACGGTCGGGTTTTACCCATATACGCATCGAATAATCGCTGGCACCCATTACCTGCGAACGTCCTACCCCTTTGATACGGGCCAAAACATCCTGTATATTGATAATGGCATAATTCCCAAGGAAAGTTCGGTCGTAACGGCCATCGGAATAAACGGCAAGCAACATGACAATGTTACTCATGCTCTTATTCGTGGTTACACCCATCTTTTTCACCTCTTCAGGCAGTTTGGCCGTTGCCGAGGCCACACGGTTCTGGGTAAACACGGTATTCATATCGGGGTCAGTTCCCACTTCAAACGATATCTTCAAACTCATTGAACCATCACTCGAATTGGTCGATTTCATATAAAGCATATTATCGACCCCGTTGATCTGCTGTTCGAGAGGCGTCGCTACCGACTGTTCAATATTAGTTGCATTGGCTCCTGTATAGTTGGCCCGGACTTCAACCATGGGCGGGGTTATATCGGGATACTGCTCCATTGGCAGACTCGTCAATGAAATTGTACCTACGATGACTGTGACTATGGCTATCACCATCGCCACAATTGGTCGCCTGACAAAGAAATTTCCCATAATGATTAGTTGTTAGGAGTACGTACTGATTTGAATTCTGTCTCTTTGGGATCGATAACCATACCGGATCGAACCTGAGTCAACCCTTCCAGTACCACTTTCTCGTCACCCGTCAGGCCCGACTTAACTATCCACATATCGCCGTAAGTATCTCCGACCTCAATTGGCCTGAACTCAATCTTATTTTCGGCATCAACTACAAAAACGTTATAACGTCCCTGAATCTCCATAATTGCTTTTTGCGGAAGTAACATGGACTGAATCGGGATAAATAGGCTCATCCGCATCTTTGCAAACAAGCCCGGACGAACAGACTGTTCAGGATTTGGGAACGATGCCTGAACCGAAATGGTTCCGGTACTCGGATCTACACTACGGTTCACAAAGTCAATCTTGCCTGGATACGGATGCTTGGACCCATCGGAAAATAACAGTTCAATTTTCATGATATCAGTTGAAGAAGCCAGATTCAGGCTATCGAGTACCTGCCGGGCCTTTTGGAATGCAAGAAACTGGGTTTCCGTAAACGAGAACCGGACTAAAATTGTATCGATTCGGGATACGGTGTTTAATACCACAGGATTGGGGGCAACGCCTACATAATCTGAAACTTTAGCTTCCGTTCGGCCAATAATCCCGTCGATTGGAGAGACAATGCGGGTATAACCCTGCTGGATCCTTGAAAAACGTAGTGAAGCTTCACTGGCTTCCAGTCCGGCCTTGGCGGCACCCAAATTAGCGACTGCTGCATCGAAATCACTCTTGCTCACCGCGTTGGTCTCAACCAGCGGTTTGTATCGCGCATAATCACTTTCGGCCTTTGCCAGACGGGTTTTTGATTCAGCTACCTTCCCTTCAACTTCAGCAACCTTGGCATCAAACGGAGCCGAATCGATAGTGTAAAGAAGCTGACCTTTTTTGACATGGCTCCCTTCTTTGAAGTGAATCCCCTTGACAAACCCATCGGCCCTGGCCCTGATAGAAATATCAAATAAACCATAAGTTTGCCCTACAAATTCTTTTACAAAAGGAACCTCTTGTTTTACCACCTTAACAACTGGGTAAGCTAGTGGCCCAGTTTGCTTTTTTTGTTTTTGGCACGAAGCTAAAACAACAAAAGAAATCAAAAAAATAAAAAAAACTTTTTCATTGTTTAACGGATTTGAGTAAAGTGTTGCTGAAATTATTTTTCATTTTATTCTAATTGAGATTATTAACAACCGTAGCGTAAATCTTGTTCGGGCTGATCCTGTTTTTTTTGAGATCATTGAAAAATAATACAAAAACAAATAAAAAATTCAACCCAAATAAGAAATCAAAAAAAAGACACAACTCACCATTATTCTAAAAATATCAAACCAACCGCACGTTATGATTAAAGTTTGTCCAACTCATTCTCAAGCACTTTAATAACCTCGGCGACAATGGCTTTACTCTCCTCCTCCGCTTTCACTTTCTTCACATACTTTATCGACTTGTCCTTTCCCACAATTACCACTACGCCAGTCGAATTGCAATCGCCAAGCCCCCATGCAGACGAAAGGATATAATTCTCATCGAGCATAATTACCGAACCGGGGAACTGTTTCTCCTTCTGGCGGGCTTTCATCCTGATACCGGAATTGGGAATCCAGGTATCCTTACAATTGGCAATACCTATGCCGGCATATTTCGAAGGATCAAAATGTTTGGCTTTTACTGCTTCCGAAAGAACATCGTTTACATCTTTCACATCGGGGTCGGTATACAAAATCATCAACACCTTTTCGCCAACAAAAGGCAGTGCTTTAGCCTGATTTTCAGGATCGGTAATCACCAGAGCTGAAATACTTTTTCCCACTTGGGCCGAAGCCGAATGAAGTTGAACAAAAAAGGCTAAAAATGCCGATAATAATAAAAGCGATGCAAGTTTTCTCATTTTTCAGTTTTTATCTATAAACGGATAAATTATTGATTTTGTTTTATCAATTATTTCAACGCATTTATCCTTTCGGAGAAATCGCTCCAGAATGCCTGATGAAACGAAAAACTATTCACCGATTGCAAATAGGCATTGGGGGCAAACGATTCCGACGGTTTCAATCTGGATTGGGTTTCGGGGTTGTATAGCATTGGTGGCTCGGGATGAAACTGAACCCCAACTACATTTTTAAAACGCTGATGCTGAAGTGCCTCCACAATCCTCCCATCCTCCGAAACGGCAATCACATCGAGATTGGCCCCCTTCTCGCCCACTGCCTGATGGTGTGAACTATAAACATAGGGCTCCCGCTGCCCTGTTTTCTTGGACAACTCACTCAGCAGACCAAAATCCAATACGTTGACCGGATGGAAAAACCCACCCATCAAACCTTCGTCCTGAAAGAGGAGTGTATTGTAATTGCGATGTTGATTCTTTGGGTCGATAGCCAGCACATCTTCGGTAAATACTTTTTGATAAGCCTGTTGCGGGATATCCTGCATCAAAGTGCCGCCGGCGGCCACATTCATGGTTTGCATGCCAAGGCAAAAAGCCCTGACAATCAAATCAGGATGTTCAGCCAGCAACGGTTTGAAACTTTCGTTGCGGCTTCCACCCATCATTTGAAAGAAAAAAGAGACTTCAAACAGATGACGGTTTGGGTCGGTTACTACGGTAAGCAAATGCTGTTTTTGACCATAAAGCGAGGGCTGGATATCGGGGCCCCCGAAAAAGAGAATGGCATCGGCATCGGCTACAATCTGCTTAAAAAAGGGTGTCCAACGGTTCTCCCCATATACCTCACCGGATTGAATATCCTCTTTCATCCATACCAGACTGCAATTAATCAGCGATTTATCTTTGATAAATTTTTCGGTAAGCATATAGTTGTATGCCACCCCCGAATAACAGACTCCAATCAGATCGGCATCCGGTATATCGATAACTTTCTTCTGCATCAGCCACAGCGTATTCTCGAGATTCCATACCGTTGGGTTCATCAGATAAATCTTGTGCCGGGCCGAAGCTGCAAATGGCAATCCCAGTACCAGGGTCAACACCAGTAAAATCAAATTTGAACGAAGAGTTTTCATAAACTTCAATTTTGGTCATCGATTGTCTCACGAAAATAGTGATTTCATCACCTCTTTTCACCGCCCAATACCCGTCAAACCGAATAATGAACTATTTTTGCATCAATTTTTATCATCAGTACCATGAATTTTGTTGAAGAACTGAGTTGGAGGGGCATGATTCACGACATGATGCCCGGACTGGAAGAGCAATTGAAAAAAGAATTGACCACCGCATACGTTGGAATCGACCCAACAGCTGATTCGTTACATATTGGTCACCTGGTCGGGGTTATGATGCTGAAACATTTTCAGGTAGCCGGCCATAAACCCATCGTATTGGTAGGCGGTGCCACCGGAATGATTGGTGACCCGTCGGGAAAATCGCTCGAGCGGAACCTGCTCGACGAACCCACCCTGCGCCACAATCAGGAGTGCCTGAAAAACCAGCTCTCCCGTTTTCTCGATTTTGAATCGGATGCGCCCAACGCTGCCGAAATGGTGAACAACTACGACTGGATGAGCACATTCAGCTTTCTCGATTTTATTCGCGATATCGGGAAACATATTACCGTCAACTATATGATGGCCAAAGACTCGGTCAAGAAACGTTTCGACCCCGAAAGCGGGGCTGCCGGAATGTCGTTTACCGAATTTACTTACCAGTTGGTTCAGGGAACCGACTTTCTCCATCTTTTCCAAACCAAAAAATGCAAACTGCAGATGGGGGGGTCAGACCAATGGGGCAATATCACCACCGGTACGGAATTGATTCGGCGCAAACTGGGGGGCGAAGCCTGGGCATTGACCTGTCCGCTGATTAAAAAAGCCGATGGCACCAAATTCGGGAAGACCGAATCGGGCAACGTATGGCTGGATGCCGAACGCACTTCTCCTTACAAATTCTACCAATTCTGGCTGAATACCTCCGATGAGGATGCCGAGAAATATATCAAAATCTTCACCCTGCTGACCCAAGAAGAGATTGAACAACTAATTAAGGAACAACAGGAAGCACCACACTTGCGTCCGTTGCAAAAACGACTGGCCAAAGAGGTTACCTGCATGGTACACTCGGAAGAGGCTTACAACACCGCTGTCGAAGCTTCGGAAATTCTTTTCGGGAAAGGTACCGAAGAGACACTCCGTAAACTCGACGAAGCCACCTTTCTTTCCGTTTTCGAAGGGGTACCTCAGTTTGTCGTTGCCAAAACGGAATTGGAAACCGGAATCAATATCGTCGATTTACTGGCCGAAAAGAGTGCTGTTTTCCCCTCGAAAGGCGAAGCTCGACGCACCATTGCCGGAGGCGGTGTGGCGATGAACAAAGCCAAAATCGAAAGCCCAGACACACAAGTATCAGCCGGCGAATTAATTAACGGCAAGTACCTGTTAATCCAGAAAGGAAAGAAAAACTACTTTCTGCTTATCGCGGAATAACAGCTGCCTGCATCAAACAAAAAGAGGTTTTCGTCATGATGAAAACCTCTTTTTGTTAACCGATTATTTTCCTTTCAAAGGTTCTGCGCCTGCACCCGTAATTAGCCCACTCTTCCGGAGAGAGGCTTGCACCCACGGTACCGATTATTTTTCCTGCCAATAGGGCGCCCAAACGTCCACACTTCTCAAGGCCGTACCCTTTGGCCAGACCGGCAAGAAAACCACCGGCAAAGAAATCGCCTGCACCGGTAGTATCGATAACCGATTTCCCGACGGATGGAATATGATGTTGGAGGTTGCCCTGCCTCACAAAAGCGCCCTCTTTGCC
>CAYOJD010000063.1:0-19305 GCA_964404205.1 uncultured Prolixibacteraceae bacterium | reverse complement strand
ATTATTCGATCATCATTATCCAAAAAAATTAACTTTGTGTCAGATTGACATCAAGTCGAAAGGCTTCTTCGTCATTTGAAAAACCAAATTTTCCGAATCATTTCCAACACTTATTCTTATCACATGGAAACTAAACGCGACTTTCTCAAAAAACTCTCCCTCATTACCGTTGGCGGAATGATGGCCGGAACAGTAGCCCCGGCAGTGGCTTCGGCAGCTGAAAAGAAATCGGCAGCAGCCAAAAAATCAATCGGCCTTCAAATCTACTCGTTAGGCAAAGAACTGTTCGACGATGTTCCGGGCGGAATGAAAAAGATTGCACAGATTGGCTACGACCATATCGAACTGGCCGGCTATCGCGAAGGCAAAATGGGAACCTACACGCTGCCCGAATACCGTAAAATTGTCGAAGGCGAAGGGTTAAAAATCACCAGTTCGCATGTCAATCCGCCCATCAACAAGTTTACGGCCGAAAATAAAGCCGATGTTATCGAATTTTGGAAACGCACCGTAGCCGACCATGTGATATTGGGCACAAAAACATTAGTCCAACCCGGGATGCCCTCCATCGAAAGCCACGACGATACCAAATTGGTTTGCGAAATCTTCAACCAGGCCGGCGAAATTGCCAAAGCTGCCGGTATCAAATGGGGCTATCACAACCACAATATGGAATTTAAACGGGTATTGAAACCCGGCGAAAAACCCGATACAGGCCCCGCTGCATTCTTCCGTCCCAAAGGCGATGTCGTGTACGATCTGCTGCTCGATGGCACCGATCCTTCGCTGGTTTTCTTCGAAATGGATGTCTACTGGACTGTTATGGGCGCCAACGACCCACTCGAATATTTCGAAAAATACCCTACCCGCTTCCCCGTATTGCACATCAAAGACCGCTCCGTACTCGGACAGTCGGGCATGATGAATTTTGCCAATATCTTTACCAAAGCATACGGCAACGGCCTCACCGATTACTACGTAGAGCTTGAAAAAGTAAAAACCGACATCACCCAGTTCGAAGGGGTGAAACAATGTTATGACTATCTGAATAATTCCCCCTTCGTGAAGTAAGATAACGACTCGCAAGTTGTACAACCACAATAAAGGTGTTCCCGATAAGGGGGCACCTTTTTTATTTTATCACTATATTAGTAGCGTAATTAAACTGCCAAACAATGTATCGATTAGCCATTGCCACGCTGATGCTGTTGCCTGCTTTCGTTATCGCGCAGCAAACCAAAACCAGCCATCCCAACGATGTAACCAGTCCGCTGCACCTGATGAAACCCGATTACAAGGTGCCCTACGAAGTGCCCACCCGCGAGACAATTCTGGCTACGGTCGATAAAGTGTACCATTATCTCGAAGCCTCAACACCGGCGGTGTTAATCGATAGTGAATCGAACCGGGAATTGGCTGATTACCGCCATATCGGGGCCAAAACCATTTTCAAACCCGGCGACTTCAGGTTAATTAGTTATGAATGGGGCGTTACCTATGCCGGCATGCTGCACCTTACTCAGGCTACAGGCGATACCAAATATGCAGCGTACACTGCCAAAAGATTGAAGTTCCTCTCCGACATCAGGCCGGGCTTTATGCAACTGGAAGAAAAACAGCCCAACATTCGCCATGCCATGTCATCGGTTATCCACCCGCATGCGCTCGACGATGCAGGGGCCATGTGTGCCGCCATGATTAAAGCTCAACGGATGGGTATCGAAGCCAACTTAAACCCTATGATCGACAACTTTATCGACTATATCAGCCATAAACAGCAGCGGTTTGCCGATGGCACACTGGCACGCAATCGCCCGCTTCCCAACGCATTATGGCTCGACGATCTTTTTATGAGCGTTCCCGCACTGGCCCAAATGGGAAAATATTCGGGGAAAACTGAATATTACGACGATGCTGTAAAACAGGTACTCCAGTTCTCGGGACGGATGTTCAACCCTGATAAAGGGCTTTTTATGCATGGCTGGATTGAAGCCATGCCCGAGCACCCACAATTTCACTGGGCACGCGCCAATGGCTGGGCCGTGATGACGATGGTTGAACTGCTCGATGTATTGCCCGAAGGCTATCCCGGCCGCGATAAGGTTATCGGCCTGTTAAAACAACATATCAGGGGTTTGGCCAACTGCCAGTCGGCCGACGGCTTCTGGCACCAGCTGCTCGATAAAAACGACTCGTATCTCGAAACCTCTGCAACCGCCATCTATGTCTATGCAATGGCCAAAGCCATCAACAAAGGCTATATCGACGAACAGGTTTACGGCCCAATGGTCTGTCTGGCGTGGAATGCAGTGGCTTCAAAAGTCAACGACAAAGGGCAGGTCGAGGGAACCTGCGTGGGCACCGGAATGGGCTTCGACCCCGCCTTTTACTACTATCGCCCCGTCAATGTTTACGCGGCCCACGGCTATGGACCGGTACTGCTTGCCGGTGCCGAAATGGTCGAGCTGCTGAAAAACCACTTCCCGAAGCTGAACGACAGTGCCATACAGTTCTACAAACAAGAAATCAAATCGGATGGCGCCATTTTCGACGCCCGATAAAAATGTATCATCTGCTCATCCTAAATAACGGCGATTAAAAGTTCTGTCCCGAAGTGTTGCGCCAGTCTTTTATGGTCAAACGAATAACGCGATACCCTCCTCAACGGGAAACCATTGTTCGGTTATCGCTATCGTTTTCATTTTGGCCAAATTTCTTTTTTTTGCTACTTTAACCGATAATTTCACCAATCACACAACTATTTTATTATGAGAAGATTTATCCAACTATCCATCATCATTTCGGTTGCTGCAGTTGTTATTTACGGCTGTTCGCAACCCAAACCCGAACCGGTAGCCATCCCTCGGTTCATCACAATCGACGGCCCCAACCTGCTGGCACCCGATGGCGAAAAGTTCTTTATCCGCGGCATCAATCTCGGCCATTGGCTTAACCCCGAAGGATACATGTTCCGCTTCCAGAAAGCCAGCTCGGCTCGTCTTATCGATAAAGCATTCCGCGAAATGGTTGGCCCCGACTTTACCAACCAGTTTTGGAAAACTTTCAAAGACCATTACATCACCCGCGAAGACATTCAATACATCCACAAACTGGGGATGAACACCATCAGGCTTCCCTTCCATTACAAGTTGTTTACCGACGAAGACTATATGGGGCTGACCGCCGGCCAGGATGGTTTTCAGCGTGTCGATAGTTTACTAAGCTGGTGCCGCGAAGCCAACATTTACGTTATCCTCGACATGCACGATGCCCCCGGTGGCCAAACCGGCGACAATATCGACGACAGCTACGGCTATCCCTGGCTGATGACCAGCGAAGAGAGCCAGCAGCAATTCGTTCAAATCTGGCGTTCGATTGCTGAACGATACAAAGATGAGCCGCTTATCCTGGGTTACGACCTGCTGAACGAACCCATTGCCCACTACTTCACGGACGATCTTCCCAAACTAAACGCGGCACTCGAACCCATCTACAAAAAAGCAGTCGCCGCCATTCGCGAAGTCGACAAAAACCACATCGTACTGCTGGGCGGAGCACAATGGAACAGCAATTTCAAAGTCTTCACCGACTCGAAATTCGACGACAAACTGATGTACACCTGCCACCGCTACTGGTGCGACACGTTGCAAGCCAATATTCAGGATTTCGTTGCCTTCCGCGACTCGGTTAACCTGCCCATGCTGATGGGCGAAACAGGCGAAAACAGCGACCAGTGGATTGCTGCCTGGACCCGTTTGATGGAGAAAAACAACATCAGCTGGACCTACTGGCCATTTAAACGGATGGGAAGCCCCAGTTCGGTGATGCATGTAGCCGACCCTGCCAACTGGGAGCAAATTGTTGCCTTTACAGAATCACCACGCACCAATTTCGACGAAATCCGCAAGGCTCGCCCCAATCAGGAGGTGGCCAAAAAGGCCATGCTTGACTATCTCGAACAGATAAAGTTCGCCAATTGCACGGTGAACGAAGGATATGTAAAAGCCATTGGTTTACAGCCATAATTACAACATAACCATGAAAAGGAGAATCCTGATGCGCTCAATTTTGTGGGTGCTGTTGTTAGGCAGTGCCCCGCTTTCCGGACAGGAAACCGCACCATCGCCGGTAGGCAACAAAGCAAAATTGTTGAAACTGGCTTCAGGATTCTCCTTTACCGAAGGCCCTTCGGCCGACAAACAGGGAAACATCTATTTTACCGATCAGGACAACAACAAGATCCTGAAATGGTCAGTCGAAGGAGAACTCTCGGTTTTTTCTGACCAATCGGGCAGGGCAAACGGGCTTTGTTTCGACCAACATGGAATGCTTTGGGCCTGTTCCGACCAAAACAACGAAATCTGGTGCTTCGACGCCAAAGGCCAACCTACCATTTATCTGACCGATGGTTATCTAAATAAGAAATTGAATGGACCCAACGATTTATGGGTAACTCCTGACGGCACAATTTACTTCACCGACCCCTACTACAAACGCGACTGGTGGAACCACGCACGTGAAGATCAGCAAAACACTCAACAGGTTTATGGCTTTAAACCGGGTAGCCGCGAACTGACAAGACTCACCGACGACCTGCTCCAACCCAACGGCATTGTAGGTTCTCCCGACGGAAAATATCTCTATATTGCCGATATTCAGGACGGTAAAACATGGAAATATACCATTCAACCCGATGGTACCCTTGGCGAGAAAACGCTTTTTGCCGAAATGGGCTCTGATGGTATGACCATGGACGAGAAAGGGAATCTTTATCTGACAGGCAACGGGGTTACCATCTTCAACCCAAAAGGGATAAAGATTGCCCATATTCCGATGGAAGCCCGCTGGACTTCGAATGTTGCATTTGGGGGAAAGAGAAGAAACCTGCTCTTTATCACGGCAACAGAAAGTATATACCAATTGGAGATGAATGTCAGGGGGGCCAAATAATCAGCTCCGACAAAAGTTTCCCAAACTGTCAATCCATCCAAATTGGGTCACTGTGCAATAATTAACCCAATAATTCGTAAATTTTCAGCCTGTTTTGGCGGGTGCCTCAATTGAAATGGCAATCGCACCTACCATCCAGAAAATGAATGATATATTATGAAAATTACAATCGTAGGAAGTGGCTATGTTGGTTTGGTAACCGGAACATGTTTTTCGGAAGTTGGGATTAATGTCGTGTGTGTCGATATCGATCAACAAAAAATCGATAACCTCAACAATGGTATAATTCCCATTTACGAGCCGGGGCTCGAAGAGATGGTCCACCGAAACATGAAAAAAGGGAGACTTCAGTTTACCACCAGTCTGGCCGAAGCATTGGAGGGCAGCGAAGTCCTCTTTATTGCGGTAGGGACCCCCCCCGATAAAGATGGCAGTGCCGACCTTCAATATGTGCTGAGCGTAGCTGCCGATTGCGGAAAATATATGCAGGATTACCTGTTGGTGGTAACCAAAAGTACCGTCCCCGTTGGGACAGCCCAAAAAGTAAGAAATGCCATCGACACCGAACTCACGAAGAGAGGGGCAGCTATTCGTTTCGATGTAGCTTCAAATCCCGAATTTCTGAAAGAAGGGGCCGCCATCAGCGATTTCCTGAAGCCCGACCGCATTGTAGTAGGCCTCGACTCGCCCAGGGCCGAAGAGGTAATGAAAAGCCTCTACAAACCCTTTACACTGAATGGCCACCCGATTATCTTTATGGATATCACCTCGGCCGAGATGACCAAATATGCAGCCAACTCGATGCTGGCCACCAAAATCAGCTTCATGAACGACATTGCCAACCTTTGCGAAATGGTGGGGGCCGATATCAATATGGTGCGCAAAGGCATTGGTTCCGACTCCAGGATTGGAAACAAGTTTATCTATGCCGGAATCGGTTATGGAGGCTCATGTTTTCCGAAAGATGTGAAAGCGCTGATTCATACAGCTGAAGAATTTCATTACGAGCTGCGCGTACTCAAAGCAGTCGAAGCGGTGAATCACGATCAGAAATCGGCTCTTTTCCACAAAGTGATGAAACATTTCGAAGGCAATATCTCTGGTAAAACTTTTGCCATTTGGGGATTGTCCTTTAAACCGCAAACCGACGATATGAGAGAGGCCCCCTCATTGGTTATCATCGACAAGCTGCTCAAAGCCGGTGCCGATGTCACAATCAAAGTATACGATCCAGTTGCAATGGAAGAGGCCAAACGAATGCTCGGCAATAAAGTGATATATGCCGGCGACCAGTACGACGCGCTGGATGACGCCGATGCCCTGTTGCTTGTCACCGAATGGTCGGAATTTAAATTCCCAAATTTCAATATCATCAGGAAATTGATGAAAGCGCCAGTGGTTTTCGACGGACGCAACATCTACGATGGCAAAGAGATGCAAAACAACGGCTTCACCTATTTTGGCATTGGGGTCAAAACAGCTGAACCAATTTAAAATTCAACCATGATCCGAAAAAAGGTATTGGTAACCGGTGGCGCGGGCTTCATTGGTTCGCACCTTTGCGAAAGGCTGCTGAACGAAGGCAACGAAGTGATTTGTCTCGACAACTATTTCACCGGACAGAAGCAAAATATCCTTCATCTGCTGGACAACCCCTATTTTGAGTTGATCCGCCACGATGTTACTGCACCTTTTTTTATCGAAGTAGACGAAATATACAATCTGGCCTGCCCGGCATCGCCAATTCACTACCAGTACAACGCCATCAAAACCGTTAAAACCTCGGTGATGGGGGCCATCAACATGCTTGGACTGGCTAAACGAATCAAAGCCAAAATATTGCAGGCATCAACCAGCGAAGTCTATGGCGACCCGCTGATGCATCCGCAGAACGAAAATTACTGGGGCCATGTCAATCCGATAGGCGAACGCTCCTGTTATGACGAAGGGAAGCGGGCGGCCGAAACCTTATTTGTTAACTACTACAAACAAAACAAAGTCCGTATTAAAATCATCCGGATTTTCAATACTTATGGCCCCAGAATGCACCCGAACGATGGCCGGGTCGTTTCCAATTTCATTGTTCAGGCTTTGCTGGGAAAAGAGATTACCATCTACGGCGACGGCACACAATCACGCAGCTTTCAGTATATCGACGACCTGCTTGACGGAATGATAAAGATGATGGCGACCCGCGATGATTTTACCGGCCCGGTTAATATTGGAAATCCCAATGAATTTACCATTCTTGAACTGGCCGAAAAGGTGATTCGCCTCACCAATTCTTCGTCAAAGATTGTAATGATGCCCCTTCGTCCGGACGACCCGTTCAAACGTCAGCCTGATATTGATCTGGCCCGAAAAGAGCTAAGCTGGGAGCCGCATATCCAACTTGAAGAGGGATTAAAAAAGACAATCGACTACTTTGTATCGATTATCTAATCAAAGCTTCGTACCTTACTGAAATAAATCAGAATCATAAATCGAACCCGGGATAAACCCTGTCGGTAAAGATAAAATATCCTTTCATATTGACGATTTATTTAGACTAAATATAAACTTTTATTCGTAATTTTCGTTATTATGGTAGTTGAACTTTAAAAATTAATACGATGAGTTTTATACTACCTGCATTAAAATATGATTACAAAGCCCTTGAGCCTTATATCGACGCACAGACAATGGAAATCCACCATTCGAAGCATCATGCTGCCTATACCAACAATCTGAATGTTGCGCTTGAAAACAATGATGCAGCCGGAAAATCGATTGAAGAGCTGTTGTCAGCTATCTCAAAACTTCCGGTAGCTGTAAGAAACAATGGCGGAGGATTTTACAACCACAATCTTTACTGGGAAGTAATGGCCCCGGGTGGTTCGGCCGAACCAAAAGGCGAATTGCTAAATGCCCTAAACGCTTCGTTTGGCTCGGTTGATGCTTTTAAAGAGGCTTTTTCCAAAGCTGCCGCAACCCGATTTGGTTCAGGATGGGCCTGGCTGGTAAAGAAAGGGAGCGAACTGGTGGTTAGCTCGACACCCAATCAGGACAATCCGTTGATGGATGTAGCCGAAGTTCAGGGTTTGCCTATTTTGGGAATTGATGTTTGGGAACACGCCTATTATCTGAAATATCAAAACCGTCGACCAGAGTATATCGATGCTTTCCTGAAAGTAATTAACTGGGACGAAGTTGGAAAGAGATTTAACGGTTGATTCTGATAATAACTATTTCGAAAAAAAGGGGTATCTGCCAATTGGCGGATTACCCCTTTCTTCTTATCTGAATGTCAGCACTAAGCAAGCAGGCTTTTCACTTTTTCAGAAATCAGCCGGCCTTCAACTTTCCCGGCCAACTCTTTCGATGCAATACCCATCACTTTGCCCATTTCTTTCACGGTGGTTGCTCCAACCCTTTCAATAATTGCCTTTATCGCCACCGTCAGCTCTTCGTCGTTCATTTGCTTGGGCAAATAGGCTTCGAAAACCTTCACCTGCGCCAACTCCTCTTCACAAAGTTCCGGACGGTTCTGCTGCCGGTAAATCTCAGCTGAATCCTTACCCTGTTTGGCCAGTTTCATAATCACTGTGACAGCGGCTTCATCGGTCAGTTCTTCACTACCACTTTTGGCTGTTTTGGCTTCGAGCAGCACCTTTTTAATATTGCGAAGTGCTTCCAGTTTCACCTTGTCGCGAGCCAACATGGCTGCTTTGATATCTTCTCCAATCTGATCGAATAAACTCATGGTTTTATTTTTTAACCGGATTACATTTTATTTAAACAACTAATAATCAATCAGCTTTATCGTGCAGGAATGAGTTATTCCGCCTGAGCTTTGGCCCTTCATCGGGATTGTGCGACAGGGTATAACGCGACATTTCACGCCCACCGCCCATTTTCCCTTTCGAGATCTTCATGTTCCGACGTTGATAAGCCGGAATTTTAGAGAGTTCATCGATGGTCTCTTCCGACTCTTCCGAGAAATCGACATGCATCAACCCTTTGCCCGCTATCGGCAAATTTTCGCCTGATGCTGCCGCTTTGGTCTGCGCATAAATCTGATTGATGAGATCTTCACCCGAAGCGGTACTGCTTTCCGGTTCGAATGGGACTGCAGCGCCAAATCGTGTTCCGGCAGTAAGCTCTCCTATCGATACCACCTGATTGTCCTCGACAAGCGGAACCCGCTCTCGTTCGGCTTTCTTTCCGGTATTCAATTCAGGAATTGAGCTCGATCTGAAACCGGTAGCAATTACCGTTACACTTAAAGCATCTTCGAGCGCTGGATCGACACCGACGCCATAGATCAAATCAGCATTGTTCCCGGCTTGTGCCTGAACATATTCGTTCACCTTGTTCATCTCGTCCATGGTCACTTCCTGCTTTTCGCCCGAAGTGATGTTGACCAGAATATTCTTGGCACCACAAATATCGTTATTGTTCAACAGTGGCGAATTGATGGCCCCTTCGGCTGCACGGATGGCCCGGTTTTCGCCACGGGCAACAGCCGATCCCATAATGGCAACCCCTGAGTTTTGCATCACGGTTCGCACATCTTCAAAATCGACGTTGATAAAACCCGGACAAGTGATGATTTCGGCAATCCCTTTGGCTGCAATGGCCAACACATCGTCGGCTTTGGCAAATGCCTTCGAAATGGGGAAATCGCCGTAAATCTCCCGGATGCGTTCGTTATTAATAACCAGCAACGAGTCTACATGGTTTTCCATTTCCCTGATGCCTTCAATCGCTTGCTGGATGCGCAAACGGCCCTCGTTTCGGAAAGGGATGGTAACAATCCCGATAGTCAGAATCTTCCGGTCGCGCGCTTCGCGGGCAATAATTGGGGCAGCTCCGGTTCCTGTTCCTCCGCCCATCCCGGCGGTAATAAAAACCATTTTGGTATTTTCGGAGAGCAAAGTTCCAATCTCCTCGATATTTTCGACAGCCGAGTTGCGCCCGATTTCGGGTTTGTTGCCTGCCCCGCGACCTTCGGTAAGCGTTGAGCCCAACTGTACCTTTAACGGCACTGAGCTGTTATCGAGTGCTTGAGAGTCGGTATTGCAAACTGCAAAATCGACATCCTTGATTCCGAGTTTATACATATGGTTGACGGCATTTCCACCACCACCACCAACACCTATCACTTTGATTATATTATCATTGCCTGTTGGCAAATCGAAATCGATTAATTCTGCCATAATCTTTTGCTTGATCTGTTATTACTTTTTACCCTGATCATCGTCAATATCAGCGTCATTTTCGGTAAAGAGCGTATTGAACTGCTTCAAAAACCAGTTGCTGATAGGCTCTGACTCTTTCTCTATTTTAGGCTTTACACTCTTTTTCACTTCGCGTTGAACGGGTTCGCGCGGATTGGTTGTTTTAACCGTAAAACTTTCTTCATCACTGGCTAACACAACCGGCTCTGGGGCAATGGGAGCATGAATATCGACCTTTTTTACCGGAACGACCTCTTCTTCCTCTATCTTAACGGTTTCGATTGCCGCGGGGTCTGTATTGACAGCAATTTTCTCTGTCTTGGGCTCGGGGCGCAAAATGCGGTTCGGATTGATCTCGAAACCTGTTGCAATAATGGTCACACAAATCTGGCTCCCCAAACTTGGGTCGAAACCGTTACCCCAGATAATATTGGCATTATCGCCGGCTGCATCCTGTAGATAATCAATAATCTGTCCAATTTCGCCCATGCGTACTTCATCGTCGCCCGAAGTGATATTCAGCAAAATGTTTTCGGTCCCGTGAATATCGTTACTGTCGAGCAGTGGCGAACGGAGCGCCTCTTCTACGGCTTTCAACGCCCGGTTATCGCCTTCGGCAAAGCCGGTTCCCATAATAAATACACCACTATTGCGCATCACGGTATTCACATCAGCAAAGTCGATATTGATATTCCCGTGAAGGGTGATGATTTCGGCACAACCTTTTACCGCAGTGGCCACAATGTTGTCGGCCTGCGCAAAAGCTTCGCGGGCCGGCAGATCTCCGTAAACTTTATGTAAATTTTCGTTACTGATAACCAATAAACTATCGACATACCGCTGTAATTTGGTAATGCCTTCGATGGCCTGGGAATAGCGTAAATTACCCTCCTTAATTGAAGGCAATGTCACTACGGCTATCGTCAGGATATCGAGGCTACGGGCCAGTTGCGCAATCACCGGCGCAGCACCGGTTCCCGTTCCTCCGCCCATTCCGGCAGTAATGAAAACCATTTTGGTTCCGGCTTCGAGCACTTCACGTACTTCGGAGAGGTTTTCGATTGCAGCCTGTTCGCCCCTGATAGGTTTATTGCCGGCGCCACGGCCTTCGGTGAGTGAAACACCAAGCGCAATCTTAATTGGGACCGGCGAGTTTTTCAGTGCCTGCTGGTCGGTATTGCACACCAGAAAATCGACTCCGGCAATCCCTTTACGGTACATATGGTTGACCGCGTTACCGCCACCACCGCCAACCCCGATAACTTTAATAATCGATTGCTGGTTGGGTTGAAACCCGAAAGCTAACAGATCATCTGAAGTATTTTCCATATCGATATAATCCATTTATTCAATTTCGTTATCCTCGTCCGATAGTAGTCCGTTGAACCCATCTTTGGCTTTGCCAAAAATCGAAGTCATTTTCTGTCTGATTCCGCCTTCAGCCTTTTTGGTCGTCGGCGCAGCTGATTGGATTACCCTCTCTTCAGCCGATTCGACCAATCCCAAAGTGTTTTTCGACAATGCATTGGCTTTTATCGCACTAAGCAGCAAACCCATAACATTTGCCATTTCGGGTGTACGAAGTTTTTCATTGAAAAGCTCCTCTTTCATTGCGATCACAGGTTTACCTGTCCGAACTTCGAGACCAGTGATAAAACTGACCAACTTATCGATACCTCGCATATGCGAACCACCACCGGTTATAACAACCCCGGCACCTAAACGGTTAACCAACCCTGTCGATTCGAGTTGGAAATTGACCCCATCGAGTATCTCTTCCAAACGGGCCTGAATAATTCCCGAAAGGTTTTTAAAACTTATCTCTTTGGCGGGCCATCCGTCCACTTCAGGAATCTGCGCAACTTTATTTTCCGGAGCCAGTTCAGAAAAGGCAAACCCACACTGCTTCTTCACCATCTCGGCATGGCGGGGAATGATACTGCAACCTTCGCGGATATCAGTCGAAATGACGTTGCCACCAAACGGCAGTTCGCAGGCCAGACGGAGCACATTCTCGAAATAGAGTGAAACGCCTGTGGTTCCGGCACCAAAGTCGATTAAAACCACTCCTGCTTCGCGCTCATCGCGCGAGAGATAGGCATCTCCCTGAACATATGCATTAACAAATACCCCGGCCAGTTCGTAACCGGCATTGCCCAGACTGCGACGCAGATTTTGCTCGTAGTTTTCTGAAGCAACAATTACATTATACATGGCTTCAATGCGGCGCCCCGACATTCCAACCGGATTCTCAACCCCTTTTTCACCATCGACAGAATAGTCCTGCGGAATTACGTGATAACCAATTTCGCCTGAATTGACCGCATGTTTTCGCGCCTCTTCGACCAGCGATCTGATAATCGCCTCGGTAACCACGCCATTCTCGGTAGGACGGTAGCAACTATATTTTCGGGTGCTGATTTTTTGCCCGGAAATACCGGCAAATATTTTCTTTATCTTGATTTTCAGATCGCGTTCGAGCGACGAAACAGCGGTTTGAATTGCCTGAGCTGCCTCGTCGATATTGACGACCACACCGTTGCGGACACCTTTCGACATCACCTCGTTAAAGGCCAGTACATCCAGTTTGCGATCGGGGGTCAATCGCCCGACAATGGCTCTTACAGTAGACGTGCCAATGTCAATTACAGCTGCCATTTCCCGTGTCTGATTCATAACTTATCTTTTTTTGTACAAATTATCTGATTTCTGAAAGCAACATTTATTGCTGAATATTTAGTCCAGCCTCCTTCTGCAAAACCCTGCTTATAGAAGGCCTTAAGATTACGAAATTTTCGTTGAAAATCATCGGGTTTACCAAAAATGATTCGTTGTTCGCCCACTCTTGGTATCATGGTCAAGTCGCCTCTCGAATTGACATAAATCTGATCGATTTGAGCCACCAAAAATGGATCTTGCTGGATATATTGCACCAATGGCAACAACTTTTTACGGGCAAGTTCAGGTGGAACTGTTCCGCCAACGATAATTACCCTTGGGGTATAACGCGGCGACCAGTCGATAAACTTACCATAACTATCAACATAGTAATCCCTTCCGGGAGAATCGACCCGATAAACAGGCTTCCGCTGTTTGATGCGAACTACCAACGCCCCTTCACCAGGCTTGCCATCACCAATAAAACTGGTGAAAACCTGAACATTTTCGATAGCCCTGATTTTACCTAACCCCTCTTCGATTTTTCGAAGATTGATGGTCGAGAGTTTCTTTTTAAAAATGTAACCATGATTCTTACTGACCCAGTTGCGGATATCGGAACTACGGAGAAAACCAATCGTAGCAGAATCGGTAATTTCGACCCTGACCTTGGTACAAACAGCACGGTTACGCTCGACTACCGAATAGCCAAGCGAGACACCGATAAGCACCAGCACCAGCACCCAGAGGACAATATAGAATATTTTTCTAACCATTCACTTTGGTTTCCAAATAGTTTACAATCGGAACAATAAGTCTGTCGATATCGCCGGCCCCCATTGTCAGCAAAATTTCCGGTTGATAATTATCAAGGATAGCCGGAAATTCGCTCTTCGAACAACGACGGTTATTTTTGTTTTTCATTAAATTCAATATCATACCGGTATCCACTCCCGCGATTGGCTCTTCGCGGGCCGGATAAATTTCGAGGACCAGCGCTTCATCGAGCAAGTCGAGGCTTTCGGCAAACTCAGTGGCAAAGTCGCGGGTACGGGTAAAAAGATGGGGCTGGAAAATTCCGGTAATCTTTCGGTCAGGCCAAAGATGACGCACCGAACGGATGGTTGCCTCCAGTTCGCGTGGATGATGGCCGTAATCATCAATATAGATGGTTTTCTCACCCCTGAAACGAATGTCGAACCGGCGCTCGACCCCTTTGAAAATGGCAAGCCCGGCTTTCAGTTCATCCGGCTTAACGCCACTCAGCAAAGCTAGCGCCGATGCTGCCACAGCATTTTCGACGTTCATCAACCCCGGATAGCCAAAACGAATATTTTCTATCACCCCAAAAGGCGTTTTCAAATTGAAATGGTATGCCCCATCTTCGACTGTTAATGCAGTAGCCTGAAAGTCTGCACCCTCTTCGATTGAATAAGAAAAATATCGAATCGAATCGTTCCATGTTTTGTCGACTGCCGCATTGCTGCGATATACCAGCGCCCCTCCTGTCCTTATCTGGCCAACAAAGGCCTTGAACGCTTCGAGAACCTGCTCGTGGCTTCCATAAATATCGAGGTGATCAGCATCCATAAAAGTGATAACAGCCAACTCCGGATAGAGCTGTAGAAACGAACGGTCGAACTCATCGGCTTCGGCCACTAAAAAGGGGCTGTTGTTCGATGGCAACAAAAGATTTGTCCCATAATTACGCGAAATGCCACCCATGAAGGCACTGCAATCGACAGCCGATTGTTTAAGCAAATGAGCAGTCATTGTGGTTACCGAAGTCTTTCCATGCGTTCCGGCGATGGCAATACAACGGCGATCGGAAGCCAGAAGTCCCAGCACTTTCGACCTTTTATAAAGAATAAAGCCATTTTCGTTCAGCCAAACCAGCTCCCCGAAACCGGATGGGACTGCCGGTGTGTAAATTATCAATGTTGAATTCTTCTCTTCAATTTTGGGCAACAACGATAAATCGGCCTCGAAATGCACCGAAATTCCCTCTTTAGCCAATTCGTCGGTAATTGCAGAAGCCGTACGGTCGTAACCCGAAACCTCTTTCCCGATAAAGCGGAAATAACGGGCCAGAGCACTCATCCCAATACCGCCAATACCCAACAGGTAGACTTTTTTTATAGCTTGAATTTCAATCATCGCTTTTCAATCAATGTTGATATTACCTCCACAATATGTTCAGTGGCCTTTGGTGTAGCCAGTTTTTTGATATTGTCAGACAGTTTTTCGCAAGCGGCTTTATCATTGACCAACCCTATGGTTTCGGCAATCAGTTTTTCTTTGGCTTCGATATCTTTTACCAAAAGTGCCGCCCCCTTATCGACAAGTGCCATCGCATTGCTGGTCTGATGATCCTCGGCTACATTGGGCGATGGGACCAAAACAGATGGTTTCCCAACCAAACATAATTCAGAAATGGTTCCGGCACCTGCGCGCGAAATGACCACGTCGGCAACCGCATAGGCCAAATCCATGCGACTGATAAATTCCATCAAGTGAATATTGGCCACCGGTCGGACTTCGAGTGCCACTTTCATGTCGTTGTAATAATATTTTCCACACTGCCAGATAAATTGCACCCCCGATTGGCTGATGGCTTCGAACCCGGCAACCATACTTTGATTTAGTGTCCGGGCGCCCAAGCTACCCCCTACGACCAACACCACCGGCCTTCCCTTTTCGATATTGAAAAAAGTATAGGCCTCATCCGGTTTTGCCGCAAGATTATCGAGACCGGACCGGACCGGATTTCCGGTAGAAATTATTTTATCCTTTGGAAAGAAGCGCTCCATCCTATCGTAAGCCACACAGATTTTGCTGGCTTTTTTGCCCAAAATTTTATTGGTAATACCTGCGTACGAATTTTGCTCCTGCAGCAAAGTAGGAATCCCCAACTGGGTCGCAATTCGCAACACAGGCCCGCTGGCATAACCACCAACGCCTACAACACAATCGGGGTTGAAGTTTCGGACCACTGATCGGGCTTTCCAGAGCGACTTCAGCAATTTGGGCAAAAAACCAAGATTTCGGATTATCTCGCCCCTATGGAACCCTGCAACAGGCAACCCAACAATGCGGTAGCCATGTGCCGGCACTTTCTCCATCTCCATCTTTCCTTCGGCACCAACAAAGAGGATTTCACTCTCGGGGTAGCGTTTGCGCAAGCCATCGGCAATTGAGAGTGCCGGGAAGATATGTCCTCCGGTACCGCCTCCACTAATGATGAATTTATATTTTTTCATTATTCTGCTTTTTGAAGTGCAATGTCCTCATCGGGCAAACGCCCCTCTGGATTAAAATTATTCTCGACCTCCTGTTTGCCAGCTTTTTCGTTCTCAGCGCTCACGCTCAACAACATTCCAAAAGCAAAAGCGGTAAAGAGCTGTGAAGTCCCTCCCCAACTGACCCAAGGCAGCGGTTGCCCGGTAACCGGTATTGCCCCGCTCGAAACAGCCATATTGATCATAGCCTGAAGAACAATTAAAGCCGTAACGCCTGTAGCCAAAAAGGCAGGAAACGTTCGTGAACATTTTCGCACAATAATTCCACCTCTTGTGAGAAAAACAATATATAGAATCATTATTCCCAAACCACCGAACAAAAAACCATATTCTTCAATGATTATCGAATAAATAAAATCGCTGTAAGAGGCGCTCATAAAATTCGAAATCAAACTATTGCCTGGACCTTCGCCAATCAAGCCACCACGATGGATAGCCACTTTGGCAAACTCGGCCTGCGTAAGTCCAATCTCTGAACTTTTGTCGCCTTTGAAAAACCGATCGATACGGCCATGAACGGTTTCCAAACGGCCCAATTTATTGCGGATACTGTCCGGGATAACAGGCGTAACAAAATAGATTGTTGCCACAAACAATAAACCCGCACCTCCCAAACCGATGAGATTTTTTATTTTTATCCGACCAACAATCATCATAATCAACGCCGTAGCAAAAAGAAGTGCAGCCGATGAAAAGTTGACAAATGCTATCAACATACAGAGAGCCCCAACGCCAATTACAATTTTAACAAATGCCAAATTCAACTGACGGTCGTCCTTCTGACTGGTAGCAAGCACCCTTGCGACCCACATTACCAAAGCCACTTTGGCTAGCTCGGCTGGCTGAAAACTCATAAAACCCAGCGGAATGGTACGACCCGAGCCATCGCCCGAACGGAATAAGATACCTAGAAACACTAATCCGAAAGCTGAAATAAAAGTAACAAATGCTACTTTATTATACACATTTACAGGAACATACTTCAGCATCGTCAAAATAATTACAAAACCAAGGCCCTGAAACAATGCCTGGCGCATGATGTAAAACGAGGTGTTCCCACCAGCCATACGAAAAGCCAATGCCCCGGTCGAACTGTAAACCACCAGCATTGAAAAAGCCGTAAGGATAACAATCACAATCCAAAGGACCCGATCTCCCTTCACTCTATTCAACGATGCACCTATACTCATTCTATCTTTTTATTAAAGATTGCGGACAGCTTCTTTAAACATCCAGCCACGCTCTTCGTAATTTTTGAACAAATCGAAACTGGCACAAGCCGGCGACAACAATACGGTATCACCTTTTTCGGCAAGGAAGTAAGCGCTGCGAACGGCTTCTTCCATGCTTTTTGTATCGACCATATTTTCAACTTTATCGCCAAAAGCTTTAATTATTTTGTGGTTATCTTTTCCCAAACAAACAATGGCTTTTACCTTTTCTTTCACCAAATCGAAGAGTTCCGAATAGTCATTGCCCTTGTCAACCCCACCAACAATCCATACCACGGGAGTATTCATACTTTCGAGGGCGTACCAAACCGAGTTCACGTTAGTTGCCTTTGAATCATTGATGAATTCGATATTATGCACCCGCATAAACCTTTCGAGCCGGTGCTCAACCCCCTGAAAATCGCTCAGGCTTTCGCGGATATCTTCTTTACGGAGTTGTGAAACCATACCGGAAATGCCGGCAGCCATCGAATTGTTCAGGTTGTGTTTTCCCTGTAAGGCCAAATCAAAAATATTCATATCGAAAGTATTATTGTTTACGTTTAGTTTCATTTTATCGTTTTCGACATAGCCGCCCACATCAACTTTGTGGTAAATCGAAAACGGAAGTTTGCATGCCACGATATCCCTCTTAGCCAGTTCGGCAGCAATCACCGGATCGTCGTCGCTGTAGATGAAATAATCTTCAGGACGCTGATTTTGGACGATGCGAAATTTCGAGTCGACATAATTCTGCATTTGATAATCATACCGGTCCAGATGGTCGGGGGTGATATTGGTCAGAATAGCTACATGAGCCCTGAAATCGTACATACCATCGAGCTGAAAACTTGAAATTTCGAGCACATAAAAATCGAAATCCTCTTCTGCTACCTGCCATGCAAAGCTTTTCCCGACATTACCGGCCAACCCCACCTTTATACCTGCACGCTTGAAAATATCGTAAGTCAGCAGTGTAGTGGTTGTTTTTCCATTGCTTCCCGTGATACAAATCATTTTGGCATTGGTGTAACGACTGGCAAATTCAATTTCCGAGATAACCGGTATTCCCCTTTCGTGCAAATGCTTGATGATGGGAGCTTTATCAGGAATCCCCGGGCTTTTGACCACCAAATCGGCATTAAGAATCAACTCTTCGGTGTGTTGTCCCATTTCGAACGGTACATTGCGCCCGGCCAACACTTGCTGATATTCGGGCTTAATGGTCCCCATGTCGGACAGGAAAACATCGAACCCCTGTTTAAGTCCAAGGATAGCTGCTCCTGCACCGCTTTCGCCTCCGCCCAATATGACCAATCGTTGAGAACCCATCGTTAACGCATTTTTAAGGTTGCTACTGTTAAAACGGCCAGAATAATCCCCACAATCCAGAACCGGGTAACGATTTTAGATTCGGGATACCCTTTTTTTTGAAAATGATGGTGCAATGGCGACATCAGGAAAATGCGGCGACCAACGCCGTATTTCTGTTTGGTATGTTTAAACCAAGCCACCTGCATCATTACCGAAAGGTTTTCGACCAGAAAAATCCCGCATAACAATGGGATTAAGATCTCTTTGCGAATAATAATTGCAAATACGGCCAATATTCCACCCAACGCCAAACTACCCGTATCGCCCATAAATACCTGAGCCGGATAGGAGTTATACCAAAGGAAACCGATGGTAGCCCCGATAAATGCAGCCATGAATACCGTCAATTCCCCGGTCATGGGGATGTACATAATATTCAGATAGTCGGCATAAATTAAGTTACCGCTCAAATAGGCAAAAACGCCTAAAGTGGTTCCAGAAATGGCAGATGTACCGGTTGCGAGCCCGTCGAGGCCATCAGTAAGATTGGCTCCGTTTGATACGGCTGTAATTATGAAAATTATCATCAGCGCATAAAGCACCCAAACCCATTTATCGGCATTCTCGCCGGTGAACCAAACCAGCCACTTATAG